>JAABSF010000495.1 GCA_011390535.1 Deltaproteobacteria bacterium
CTTTTTTACAGCCTTTGGTTTTGGGTGGTTTTTTCCCACCGGGTAGCCATTGTCATAGTATTCGATATAGACTTTGTAGTAAGTCTTGGCGTTCTTGTAATCTTTTAATGCCTCATAGCAGAGCCCGATGCGGTAGTCGAGGATCGGATGATACCTCATCTTTCTGACCTCATTGAATGCTTTTATGGCGTCTTTGTATTTCTTTTCACCATACAGTTTTTTTGCATCCAAATAAGATTGGCGAATATCCTGAGTTTTTTCTTCGGTTTTCTCCTGAGCTATCGCCGGTAGTGCAAAGCCCACTACCAACAAAGCCGCGATTAATCTCAAACGCATTTGTAACCTCCTGGGAAAGCTCTTATTCGGCCATGTTATAAAAATCTGAGCCGAAGCTTGTGATATCAATTTCTCTCTTATAGTGAGTTCGTCTGCATTATACGTCAAACTATTCCTGATCTGGTGAATTTTTTTGGACGCTATGGATAGCTCTGTTATGGTTCCAATATGAGACTACGTAAATCGAAGAATAGAAGAGATGTTTTTTTTCCTGCTTTATTGGTAGTGACCTTCCTTTGTGCAGCAGAGCAACAGGGTGCGGCTGGTTCATCGTCTTCGGTGGAGGCAAAGGCTTTCTTTTTCAGAAGAATGAAAAGCCCGAGGGGTATGTCGGCGAAAAAAGCCGATGAAGTCCGCTCCATTGCCAGTTTGACAAAGCTCATGGCGGCAATTGTTATAGTCGAGCGTCATCTCAAGCTGGATGAGATCACCACAATCACGAGGACAGATCGAAAGGTGGGCTCCGGCGGTAGCCGCTCGCGTCTTCTTCTCGGCGCCAAGTTTACAAATAGGGATCTCTTGTATGCAGCGCTTCTGGCCTCGGATAATGTGGCGATATCGGCGCTGGGCAGAGCTGTTGGGTTAACCCCGAAAGAGCTCGTGGCGGCTATGAATCGCAGAGCAAAATTGATGGGCCTCAAACACACAAAGTTTAAGGATCCAGTAGGGATAGATCACGGCAATGTTTCGACGGCTCGGGAGGTTGCGAGTATTTTGAGGGCTGCGCTTAAAAATCGTGTTTTAAAGCTGATGATGGGTAAAAGCGAGCATTTTGTGCGAGCTGTCTGGCCGAAAACCCTTACCGCAAATTATCTCAGCACGAATCTGTTTCTGCATAGAGGAAAGTATAAAATAGTTGGAGGAAAGACTGGATACAATAGCAAGGCGGGCTATTGCTTTGCTACTGCCATAGAGACGGACAGTAATGGTATTATTTTGGGTGTTGTCCTTGGAAGCAAGGGAAAGCTTTCAAGGTTCAGGGATTTCGAGGCAGCATTTTCGGACATTAAGTAACCCTGACTCCAGGGACTCGTGTCTGGGAAAAATTTCAAGGTCGATGCCCTCTGCGATCAAGGTTTTTTCAACTGATTTATTAGTCGCCACTATATGTATTGTCCTCTCCTGCATCTGCTCTCGTTGGTGCAACCCCAAGATCGCCTCTCCCAGATAAGAGGTTCTCCCTTTCAGTTGGGTAACCCCCGTGAAGTCCAGAAACAAGTTATGGGCATTCCTCCTGATTGCAGCTACGTGAAGACGTTCCAACAGTTCATGTAGCACCGCTCTGTTAGGTTCTCCAATGAAGAACAAAACCGGGATGTCTTCCATTACAAAGACCAGGGGTGTTGATTTCCGCAGGAACTCTTGATGTGATTCCGCCTCTTGTTGCTTGATGGTGAGATGAAAAGCTTCTGCGGCGGAGCCTTCGAGCTGTGTTATGAGTTTGGAGAGACCTTGATGGTGCGATAGTTGCAGGCTTTCCAGGATGGAATACTCCAGATGAAAAAAGAGAGCTGAGATGAATGAAATGGGTGTGTTGGTCTCGGCAAGCCAACCTCCGCTCACTGAGACAGCTTTAACCGTATCTCGAAAAAGTGGCGAATCGATCGTCCAAGGGAGAGAAGCGATGGCATCTGCCAGGGGTGCCAGGATTTTGGCACAGAGACTCTCCAGTTGGTTTTTGTCTCCTTTGAATAATAAACCCGGTTCTTTTAAAAGTCTGGACACCCAATTAGTAAGGACACGAGAACCAGTCTCTGATTCCCGCAACATATCGAATTTTTTGTTTTTGCAAATTTTGTCCATGGGATGCCCGGAAAAGGGAAGGAAAATGAATCGAGCTCGGGCTCTTTTGCTTGGGTGTCATTAAAGCAGCCGGCTGAAGTTGAAGCGTTTAAAAACAAGCCGGCTTAAACATCAATCGTCTTCGCCTTCTTCGGCTTCCTCTGCTGCCTCTTCTTTTGCCGGCTCATCATCCTTTACCGGCTCATCATCCTTTACCGGCTCTTTGGCTTCAGGCTCATCAGCTTCGTCCGCGTTCTCTTCTGTTTTGCCTTCTTCCTTTTTGACTGTGTTTCTGCTAGATGCTCCGGCTTCAGAGGCAGCCTCTTTAGAAGAGCAGCCCAGCATACCTTTCCAGACATCAATGGTTGCACCGCATCCACCTTCCGTAAGCGCGGAAAACAGAACCAGAGCTAGAATAAGAACTCCTCCGATGATGGCGATAATTTTCGTATTTTTACTCATGAAGCCTCCTTTGTAAGCTGGATTTCAGCAAAAAACACCGGCATAGATTAGCACTAAAGTTTACCTATTGCAAACAAAGAATGAAGGACGATGGTTGTTTCTGTTTCTGCCTGCCAAAAAACAAACAATGCACCGACCTCAAACGACTTTGAGTTACAACAAAGGCTAAGGTGCGGGGGTCAGTCGTTGAGAAGTTGTTCGATTCGATTAGAGAGATCTTGTGAATCAAGAGCGCCGTGCAAAGAGTAACGGATAGTCATGTCTCGTCCGTCGACGATGAGGTGAAATGGATATGCGGGCTGAAGAAAGTATCGGTTCATGACATTGCTCACATCCGGAACAGCAGGGAAAGACCAACCCTTAGAGGATGCATAATTTTTCGCGTAAGTTGTTGTAGCGTAGTAGCCTTCTCCATCTTGAGATACAACGCCCAGGAACATCACTTTTCCGCGTTCATCGTCTTCAAATGATTTGTATACATCATCTAGGATGTTGGCT
>JAABSF010000496.1 GCA_011390535.1 Deltaproteobacteria bacterium
TTCCTCTCTCTTTCAGTAAATAAGGCGAACCCATCAGCAGTGGATATGACTTGGAACAAAAAAACTGTCCCCACTTTGCCAGGTTATTTTTTTGAGTCTGGCCTGAAACTGGTATAATCCTTGTCGAATATTAGATACCAAAAAGGAAAAATGATGACAGGTTTCCAGGCTTTTTTCGCCGGTATGTTCATTTCGTCTTTTTCAGTCAGTTCTTTGATTAGTCACCTGATAACTCTATACAGGGTCTTATCAATAAGAAGGAATGGAGTCCTTACCAAAGGTCTGGTAAAAGAGCTCATCTATGACGATGAAGAAAGATTAGCTTGTCGCATATGCGTTCACTATAGTACGGATAGCGGGAGAACTTTAAAAATAGAATCCGCCACGGGTTCTGCCTTCTGGAGGAATCTGCAAGGAAAACACGTAGACGTCGTTTATAAGGAATCGGATCCAACCGATGCGTACATAAAAAAGGATTTCAAATACACGGCTTTCTTCTTCTTGTTTTTCCACTTGATAGTGGTCTCTATCGGCCTTTTTTTGATCGGAACAGGAATTTACATCTGGATCTACTACTAATCACACACAAATGAAAAAAATAATTCAGCGATACATTCAAATATCTATAGCTCACCCATTCTTGTTCATGTTTGCGGGGTTACTGATTACCGCAGTCTCACTACTGGGTCTAGGGCGACTAAAGCTCACGACCAATTTCGCAAAGCTCTTACCTGAGGAGACTCCCTCGGTCACAGCAGCGAAAAATGTAGGCGACATGGTAGGAAGTACGGATTTTTTGGTTATAGCAGTGGAGTCTCCAAATCCAAAAAACAACGTGGACTTCTTAGATAAGCTAGGGCCTCGACTCGAGAAATTTAAAGAACTGGGGACAGTGGTGTGGAAACTGGACACCAGCTTCTTCAAAAAAAACGGTCTCCTTTATTTAGAAGAAAGAGATCTACAAAAACTACATGAAGTGTTGCAACGAAAAATATCGCAGTCCACTCAGGAGAGCATGGGGTTATTTGTGGATCTGGATGATGAACCTGATGATGGAGAGGCGGATGAAGATTGCCGGCCATCCGAGAGGGGTGAGTTGGATCTCCTAGTCCAGAGATTTCGTAAAAGAGGCTCTCCAGATGATATCGGTTTTTACAAAGCCAAAAAGCAGGGAACATCAAACGAACTCTCTGGGTATATGACCACCCCGGATGGAACCATCGCGGTGCTTCTGGCAAAACCGACACAGGAATCACTGTCACTGGATTTTGTCCGTCGGTTGGTGCGACAGGCGGAAAAAGAAATCTCATCGGTAAACAAGGAAACGCAATACCCGGAAATGCGGGTTGAACTTGGCGGCGCTTACAGAAACCGGATAAAAGAATATTCGGCCATCATCCATGATGTAAAAAAGTCGGGGTTGATATCTGCGCTATTAATCGCGTTGGTGGTTGCCTTGATGTTCCGCCGATTACGGCCCATACCGTTGATTTTCATCCCTTTGATAGCAGGAGTGGCCTGGACGCTGGGCCTATTTTCGCTCACTCCCTTGAGGGAGCTTAATATTATCACGGCTTTCATCGTCGGGATATTGTTAGGGCTGGGTATAGATTTCGGTGTTCATCTATGCGCCAGATATCTCCAAGAACGTGCTGATGATGCATCACTTCAAGAGGCTCTGGAAAATACAATATTCAAGACAGGGCGGGCGATTTTAGCCTCGGCCATCACCACGGCGGCAGCTCTTTTTCTGCTCTCTGTGTCAAACTTCAAAGGGTTCAGTGAATTCGGCGTCATCGCAGGCGGCGGAGTTTTGATTTGTCTGGCATCTTTTTTTCTTTGGTTCCCACCGCTCGCTGCCGGCCTGGAGAGCCTCTTACCTCCAAAGAAATGGAAACCATTTCTTTCTGTTAAGAGTAGCCCTCAGCATAAAAAAGGACCACGAAAGTTTCCTGTCTTTGCGGCAATGATCCTCACCGGAGCGACGGCTTTTACAGTATATTGTCTATACTTAGCCCCCGACCTGGGTTTTGAATACAACTTCCGGAAATTATCGGGAAAAAAAACAAGCACAACAATCCGCTACGGCGACGCAATTGGTGACAGAGCCAGTCCCTCCGTAGCGCTGGCATCGGATCGAAAAGGAGCGATAGAGTTTTACAGGCTACTTAAGACACGAACTCAAGGTGGACCGGGAGATCCCATTGTTAAAGATTTCATGGCTGTTGATATGTTCATCCCTGAAAACCAAGACGAAAAGCTCAAGATCTTATCTAAGATCAGAGCTCTTTTGGAAAAGGCCCTACTGGAAACAAAACAAGACAACCTCAAAAAGAGGGAATCTCTTGAAAACGCAATAAAGATGGCATCCCTAGAGCGAATTACCGTTGAAGATCTCCCCCCTTGGGTGGCAGATCAGTTTCGCCTTAAAACACCGCCGGGGGCAGAAAAAGGAGAGCTGGGGCGATTTGTTCTTATCTATCCCAATGTCTCGCAGTGGCACGCAGGAGAAGTGCTGAAATATAAGAAAGCCTATAACCATGTGAAGATGGAATCCGGAAAAGAGATCTATGTTGCGTCTTCCGCTTTTGTACTGGTTGATGTAATAAAAGCTGTGCAGGAGGACACCCGCAAGATGCTCGTTATGGCGGCTATCTTGGTCTTACTTGTCTTGATAGTAGATGTGAGACATCCATTAAAGGCGCTCTGCGTTTTTGCGCCTCTCGTTATCGGGCTTGTATGGATGGCGGGTGTTTTGGTGCTGAACTATGAAAGCCTGAGCCTTTACAACATGGTGGTAGTATCAACCATTGTCGGGGCGGGAATCGACGCATCTGTTCACATCTACCACTCTTATGAAGAGTTGGGGGACGGACGCTTGAAAGAGGTTGTACTCAGAACCGGTCTGGCTGTCTCAGCAGCCGGGCTCACCACCGCAGTTGGTTTTGCCGGCATGATGTCTTCCCACCACGGCGGGCTGGCATCCATAGGAAAGTTGGCGATGATCGGCTTGTGTATGTGTCTCCTCTCGGCACTCACCGTTCTCCCCTCGATGCTCGCGATCAAGGAATGGATAAG
>JAABSF010000497.1 GCA_011390535.1 Deltaproteobacteria bacterium
TCGTGTCGGAGTTGTGTGCTGGAATTTTGTGTTGGATTTGTGTAGTGGGTAGGGCGATGAGGTCGGTAAATCAATATGACTAGTGAGAAGATATATATAGGATTTTTGCAATTTGTGTGACGAAAGGAGATAATAACATGGGTGAAAACGGCAAATGTCCCGTAACGGGCAAAGGGCATGGACATGACCATCCGGCGGCAAAGGGGACTTCCAACCGCGAATGGTGGCCTAACCAACTGGATCTGGGAATTCTTCATCAGCATGCGCCGGCATCTAATCCGCTGGGGGCTGATTTCAACTATGCCGAAGAGTTCAAGAAGCTGGATCTTAACGCACTTAAAAAGGATCTATATGCGCTTATGACCGACTCGCAGGAGTGGTGGCCGGCGGATTGGGGTCACTACGGTGGCTTGTTTATTCGCATGGCCTGGCACAGCGCCGGCACCTATCGCAGCGGTGACGGCCGTGGAGGCGGGTCGACAGGAAATCAGCGGTTCGCGCCGGTAAACAGTTGGCCCGACAATGTCAACCTGGACAAGGCGCGGCGGCTTCTTTGGCCGCTTAAGAAAAAATACGGGAACAAGATCTCCTGGGCCGACTTGATGATCCTTGCGGGCAACTGCGCGCTTGAGTCCATGGGTTTCAAGACCTTTGGGTTCGGGGGCGGCCGTGTAGACATCTTTCAGCCGGAAGAGGATATTTATTGGGGGTCCGAGGAGCAGTGGTTGGGCGACAAGCGTTATAGCGGTGAACGGGATCTGGAAAACCCGCTGGCCGCAGTTCAGATGGGCTTGATTTATGTGAACCCCGAAGGCCCCAACGGTAAACCCGACCCTGTGGCATCGGGCGTGGACGTGCGAGAAACCTTCGCCCGCATGGGCATGAACGATGAAGAAACCGTCGCCCTGGTGGCGGGCGGTCACACCTTCGGAAAGTGCCATGGCGCCGGCGACCCGAAACATGTGGGGCCGGAGCCCGAGGCCGCGCCCATAGAAGAGCAGGGCCTGGGATGGAAGAGCAGCTTTGGCAGCGGCAAAGGCGGAGACACCATCAGCAGTGGTATTGAGGGTGCATGGAAGCCGAACCCCACTAAATGGGACATGGGCTATCTGAAAGTGCTCTTGAAATACGAATGGGAGCTGGTCAAGAGCCCGGCAGGTGCCAATCAGTGGCTGGCCAAGGATGTGGATGATGAGGACATGGTTGTTGACGCTCATGATCCGTCCAAAAAGCGTCGTCCCATGATGACAACCGCGGATCTTTCTTTGAAGTTTGATCCCATCTATGAGCCCATCGCGCGTCACTATCAGCAGAATCCGGATGAATTCGCCGATGCCTTCGCACGTGCATGGTTTAAGCTGACTCACCGTGACATGGGGCCCAAGGCTCGATACCTCGGCCCTGAGGTCCCGGAGGAAGATCTTATCTGGCAAGACCCGGTCCCGGCGGTTGATCATCCATTGATTGACGCGAAAGACATAGCCCAGCTTAAAACCAAGGTTATGGACTCCGGCCTCTCGGTGGAGGAATTGGTCTCTACCGCGTGGGCTTCGGCGTCTATCTTCCGTGGCTCGGACATGAGGGGCGGGGCCAACGGCGCACGCATTCGGCTGGCGCCGCAAAAAGACTGGGAGGTCAACGAACCCAAGCGATTAGCCAAAACATTGGATGCGCTTGAAAAAATCCGGCAGGAATTCAACGGTGACCAGAAGGGCGATAAGAAGGTCTCTTTGGCGGACCTCATCGTGTTGGCCGGCTGCGCTGCGGTCCAAGCGGCGGCCAAGGCCGGCGGATACTCTGTTGATGTACCTTTCACCCCCGGGCGCACTGATGCCTCACAAGACGACACAGATGTTGAATCATTCGGGCTCTTAGAGCCTGAGGCGGATGGTTTTCGCAACTATCAGAAAAAGGTCTACTCAGTGTCGGCCGAGGAAATGCTGTTGGACAAAGCGCAGCTACTCACCCTCAGCGCACCCGAGATGACCGTCCTCTTGGGCGGCCTCAGAATGCTGGGCGCCAATGTAGGTGGGTCTCAGCATGGTGTGTTTACAAAACGGCCCGGAGCCTTGACCAATGACTTCTTTTTGAACTTGTTGGATATGTCCACTGTCTGGCACCCCGCCTCGGATGACAAAACAACCTTCGAAGGCCGTGATAGAAAGACCGGCGAGCCCAAGTGGACCGGCACCCGCGTGGATCTGGTTTTTGGCTCCAACTCGCAGCTACGAGCCATCGCCGAGGTCTATGCTCAAGACGATGCCCGGGAGAAGTTTGTGCAAGACTTCGTAGCCGCATGGGACAAAGTAATGAACCTCGACCGCTTCGACCTCGCCTAAAATCCGGCATTTTCTATTCCCGCACTGAGGACAAACAAGAATTCACCAGTGCGATTTTCCTTAATGACCTCAGATCGCGACAAAAAAGTCATATTATGTAGGAAGTTCTATTCTTATCATTCAGTCCCTTTTTGCCATTCAGTCCCTTTTTGCCGTATAATCTCTTTCGGTCGTGCAGTCCCTTTTTGCCGTATAATCTCTTTCGGTCGTGCAGTCCCTTTTTGCCATTCAGTCCCTTTTTGTCATGTTTTGCTTTTTTGCCGTTTTGACTCGGCCGCTTTGCCTGGGTTTATCGTTGAATCCCGTTTTGACACTTTCAAATCCGACAAGTTATTCAGCTACAATCTGAGGTTGGTTTTTTTGCAGCCTGAATGTTCAGCATACATGGCTCGTTTTTTGCAAAAAATAGATGGTAAGCAAAGGGAGCCAAGGAAGTTGATCATGGCGTCTATCGGCTTTGTTTTTGAAAATATAGTGGTGTTTTTAAGAAAGGGCTTTGAGGTTATATGAAAAAGAAGAATTCGAAACATGCATTTGACGCCTTTGTTGCCCGAGCCGGTTCCTCTGACAAAAATATATATTTTTTTTCTCAGCGATTTTTCGTAACTCTAACAGGTTTGTTTTCAGGGATGAGGTGTTTTCAATGATTTCATGGACGACGATTAGGGCTGACTCAAGAATAAGATCGCAGGACCGAGGGCGTCGAGGCGCCCGGCCTGGAAGGCGCGAGGAGGGCGAA
>JAABSF010000498.1 GCA_011390535.1 Deltaproteobacteria bacterium
ATCAGCGCATTTTCAGAGCCGACTTTAGCCTCTTCCAGGTCACTCACCGGAAAACCCAAGGCCTTTATTGTCTGAACCTCACTGCGGGCAAAAGCCATCAAGGTTATCCTGGCCACCATCACCTTCACGCCCACACTCACATCAGCTCCTTCCGGAGAGCGTAGATTCACTACTATTGAGGGGTGGGTCCGCTGGTCGTTTATATCCCACCCTTTAGGCGCCAAGAACCTGAAATCAAATGCTTTATTTTTGTAAACATTCCACCGACGACTCCTCCCTTCGGCCCCTCTTACAAAACAAAGCAGCGCTGCTAAAACCAAGAGCAGACGAACACAAACCCCGCCAGTCGAAGTTAAACATGAGATCCGAGAGGCCCTCATTCTAAAGCCAAACAACCTTTTCAACTCTCTTCTCATGGGTTACGGTGCCATCCGGTTAATTTGAAAAAAATTTTCACAAAGCTGTCGACTTTGTTCTTAGGGCTGTCTTAATAAGATTGAGTCAGCCTTTAGTAAGATTGAGTCAGCCCTTAGATTATGGAGTTAAACGGAAACACTGTCAAAGGGTCGACTAAGTCTTGCCCCATATTAGCATTAATATTGAGTATGCGGAGATCGGAGATGAACCCACAAGAAGTTCCCCAAATAGCGGTGGTTGCCGCTGTAATCCAAGACAATGGAAAATACTTAATAACAAAGAGGGCCTCACACGCAGTGCTTCCGGGATACTGGGAGTTTCCCGGTGGTAAAGTGGAAAATGGAGAAAATGATGAGACGGCCCTGTGCAGAGAGTTAAAAGAGCGTCTAGGTGTAGCAATAGAGGTAATTAAGCTTATAGGAGAAAATCACCACGATTACGTCGACTATAAGGTAGCCTTGCGCCTCTATGAGGCCGTGATAAAAAAAGGGACTCCCAGTCCCCTCAAGTGTCACAGCTTCGAGTGGGTTTATTCGATAGACCTTAATAAATACGAATTCCCGCCGGCGGACAAGAAAAACGCCGACAAACTCCTCGGAAGAAAACCTGAAAAATAATACGCGGAAAAAGACTTCACAATGAAACACTCCCCGAAACCCGAATGGCTCAAAACTCGTCTTGCCGGCTCCGGCAGGTTCAGTGAGCTGCGTCATTTACTGTCAAAGCTGAACCTTAACACTGTTTGTACCGAAGCTGCCTGTCCTAACATGGGTGAATGCTGGAAAATGGGTTCGGTCACCGTAATGATCTTAGGCAAAACATGCAGCCGCCATTGCCGCTTCTGCAACGTGGATTCATCGAAAACACCCGAACCTCCGGATCCTGCAGAACCTGAACATGTCGCTGAGGCCTTATCAAAACTGGATCTCAAGCATACAGTTATAACGTCGGTTACAAGAGATGATCTGAAAGACGGAGGAAGCGGACATTGGGCGACAACTATCTCTGCAGTAAAAAGCAAATGTAAAACAATGACAATGGAAGCGCTGATCCCTGATTTCAAGTTCAACGAAAACAGCTTAAACAAAATAATGGAAGCAGGTCCACATATTTTGTCCCACAACTTAGAAACTGTAAAACGGTTAGCTCCCATAATACGCCCACAGGCAAGTCACGATGGGAGCTTGATGGTCTTGAAAAGAGCTGCGTCCGCCGGAGCAGTAACAAAATCAGGCTTAATGCTTGGTTTGGGTGAAACAAAAGAAGAGGTCATCGAAGAGATGAAAGAGTTACGTGATGTGGGAGTTAGAATCGTTACCCTGGGTCAATACCTACAACCATCCAGAAACCATCTCCCTGTGGCGCGGTATGTACACCCAGATGAATTCCAACATCTCGCAACCACCGCGCAAAATTTGGGTTTCGACTGTGTAGAATCGGGTCCGTTGGTTCGCAGCTCATACAGGGCAGCGCGTCAAGCCTATCTCTGCAGAAAATGATTGCGATCACCCATTTCTGTGCTTCCAGTGCTCACCAACAAGTAACCGCCCCAAGGATTACTCATCAATTTCTATACAAGCCTTCAACGATCCCTTACAGTCATCGGAACTACCGGCACCTTGTGCTTCACATGCTTCCTCACCCTCACAATCATACCTGGAGAGCTCTTCTCGGCCCATCGGGAACGCCATCCATGAGGCAATGGCGGTAATGAGCGTTCAAAAACAAACTTTGCATCTTTAGGAGATAGGTTAATGCAACCATTTGAACGAGGTCTCCCGAACCCATTATGCCAATACGTCCCATGTATTCCATAGGATTCGTGAAAATATAGAATCCAGGGGACCGCTTCTACCTTGTACTGTTTTGCGGCCCCGGGTCTGTTATTCATGGCCTCACAAGCGATCTTTATCCAAACCCTGAAGACACCGTAAGGGCTGGGGTCCGAGTGTTTGCCCGTGGAGACGATTGTGGCATATATGGGTTCGCGTCCTTCATACATGACCAGAGTCTGCTCTCCTGTGAGCACCTCGACCCAAGGTTCATTCTCCGACTCCAAGCCTTTGGGGGGATCGCTGAACCGGATCCGCCTCACATCACGAGCCCGAATCCATTTCTGCGGCCCTACACGATAGAACAACCTACCTCGCGTTTTCTTCTCTTCAAGTATTCGGACCCAGGTTTGATAACGTATCCTCTTAACCTTCTTCCTTCTCCCTCCACCCGGCTTATCAAAAGCCCAAATGCCCGGCCTCTTGTATACGCAAGCCCATGGGTTCTCCGGCCTCCCGGACAATCGAACTCCCTCAAACTCCGGAGGGCGATGTTTATACAATTCTTTTCTCGGGACACGTTCAAGGGTCCATGTGGTCAAGAATGATTCACCTCCTATCCTCCTAATACGACGAGCAGCAAAGGAAAACCCTTTCTCCACCACTCGGTCTAAGTTGCCTTGGGCCGCGGCTTCCGAGTTTTTGTATACAGGAACTCCGTCTCTTTTCGCAAAATAAACAGGATAGGGTATCAGCTTCCCTCCGCGAAGAGCGGGCTGCACACTCCCGTGGGGAAAACGATATGAAGGCTGCCCATAATCGGCGCAAAG
>JAABSF010000499.1 GCA_011390535.1 Deltaproteobacteria bacterium
AAGTAATGTTTGTTATTGGTTTACTCGTTGCTTTGTTTACATCGTTCGGCTGCAACAAGAGCGATGACAAAACAACGACATGTGACCTTGGAGAACCGGAACAATGTGAAGAAAATGAGATCTGTGCAATGCCCGCCGGTGAAGAAGAATTCATATGTGTTGAGCCTTGTGATCCGGAGGCATCGGATGCATGTCCGGACGGTCTAACCTGCGACGAGATAGATACTGGAGGATTCGCGTGCTTCTATCCACTGATCATCAGCGGTGATGTTTTTGATGCGCTCTCTCTGGAAGGAATAGAAGGTGCTCTAGTTGCGGCCGCTAACGAGGCCGGACTGGTGGTGACAGATGTAGCAGAGACCGACAGCGAAGGTTTTTATGAATTGGCTGTACCGGTGACTCGTGACGCAAGCGGTGTACCTTTACCGGTGACCGTTAATTTAAGGGTCTCCGCGCAAGATTATTACCCGTATCCTTATGGACTTCGTCCTTCCATTCCCGTTGATATGCAGAGCCCATTATTCGAAGAAGAGTCGCATTATTCAGTCCAAAATCTCACCACCGACGTGGCCCTCTTTGAGCTGGAAGAGCATGAAGGTTTGGGAACTGTAAGCGGCGATATAGATGGAGAAAACCCCAAAGGTGCGTTGATTGTCGCCGAAGGCGGGAACGACGTACCGGCTCCATACACCTTTGCGGATCAAAACGGAAACTTTACGTTGTTTAATGTTCCTGCAGGGGTCTATGAATTGCGTGCTTACAAAGCAGGGCTGCAAGTCTCTCCTGTAAACGTAGAAATCGGAGAATCCGAGACAATTTCAGATGTAACCTTTGCTTCATCGGACGAGCCTTTGGGATCGGTATCGGGTACAATTAATATCGTTAACTCCCCAGGCGGCTCTGCAACAAGCGTCGTCTTGATTCCTGAATCGACTTTCATGGAGACCTTTACACGAGGAGTGGTTCCACCAGGTCTTCGTGCACCCAGTCCCGGAACCCCGCCCTCCATAACAAGCAACTTTCAAATAGATGAAGTTCCGGACGGGGATTTTGTAGTGCTTGCAGCCTTTGAAAATGACGGGCTCGTCCGCGATCCGGACCCGGGCATCGCCGGCACTCAGATCGTCCACATCTCCATCCCCGACAATGAAGGCGAAAAAGACATCACAATGGAGACCGCCTTCAAAATAACTGAGGCATTAGAAGTATTCCAGCCTGGAGCGGAAGAACCGGAAGCAATCGATCCTACCGAGCCTCTTGTTTTCATCTGGGCGGACGATTCTAGTGAAACACACTACTCCATTGTTTTGTATAATGTTTTCGGTGAGCTGGTCTGGGAAGATCAAAATGTTCCAAGTGTACAAGGCCCTGAGACAGTAGAAGTTCAGTATGATGGGCCGGGTCTGGAAGACGGCATGTACTACCAATGGAAAGCCACCTCTCACAGAACGAGCGGCCCCATCTCCCGCACCGAAGATCTGAGAGGCGTGTTTTTTGTACCTTCCACAGTGAATTGATACTTCTTTTCCCCCAAGCCAATCCTCCGCAAATTTAATCGCTAAGCGAGCCCCTAAGGGCTGGACATTCTTTTACCCAATTGAGTATGCTGTTCAGCAAGCTATAGAGGCGAAGAATTTCATGAATCAAAAAACTTTCCTTGCTGAAAAAAAGAACGCCCACCGCGTTGACTTGCGCAGCGCTACACCCGCGAGGGTTGTAATCGGGCTCTTGGGAATGAACTTTTGGTTCGTTTTTCTCTTTCTCACCTCTCCACCAGGTTTTTCCAGGTGGGCTTTTTGGCCCCTTGTTTTTTATTCAGTTCCGGTTTCTGCGCTGATCATAGGGCTTATCCTCAAAAGCGGTATTTGGCTTATCGGGGTTTATCCAATCCTGGTGGGCGTAGCTGTCATCTCGAGAGATATGTTTGGTGACACCACGCCACTTTCAAACATCTCCATCATTGGGCTTATCCTCTCCGGCATGAGCCTCATAGGGTACCTCTTAATCTCATCAGCCGCCTTGGAGTGGGAGACGAGACCCGCTGAAGACCCTCCGGAATTGAAACCGTTGTCAACTTCAACTGTCCCCGGAGTGTGGCGCAGAAGAAAGAGAATGTACCTGTACTTTTTACTGGCTACCATAGTCTTTCCCGTGACTCTACTTATTGCTTTCAATGCAAGCCCAACCATAAGCTCAAAATTGGCCGCATCATATGAAGATCGCGCTGCAGCGATGAAGGTTTTTATCAATACAGCCTTGTGCAGTGTGTGGATCATGGTGTTTTTCTTGGCGTTTCGTGGCCCCCTTATCTTGCATTCAAAAGGCGATCGCCCGCTGCTTCGGAAAATTGCCGAACACAAACATGATAAGATGCAGGAGCTTTGGGCCATGGTTTTTTTAGGCACCCTCGCGCTGATCCTCTTGACTTTTTATTGGATCGGTTACTCTTAAAAAGCTGTGGAGCGCTGAGCGACAAATTGAGATCTACACTATAAGGTATTACTGGATGAATCAGTCATTTTTTTGGGCAAACAAATGAGCAAAAGTGAAAATCGTGAGAAAACAAAAGGTAAAAAGACGAGAGGTTCAATGTTTCATTGGGTTTTTCGTGGATATTTTTACGAGTTCCTGTGCCTCTTGCTCTTGACATTGAGCATGGTGTTTTTCTGGTATGCCATTTCACTTATTGCAAGCCGGGATTATCCCGGCTCCCTTCTATTGTTGGGTGCGGGCCTGAGCATTGCACATTTAGGAGGGCTCATGGCGCGTCTGGCTCTTGCAGATCGATCATGAAAAGAAAGGGGTGGAAATACGTCCGGGCAAAGGCCCCCACTTGTTCAAACAGATTTAATTCGCCGTTTTTTGTCTCGCTCGTGGTGATAGCGAACGTTTTTATTGTATTCGGCTGTCGAGAAGATGAAGCAACCAGATGCCGATCATTTACACCGAAGTGGTCTCCTCGACCCACGAAAGAAGACCCTGCCCTGGCCAAGGTAAACGGCGTTCCCATATTGAAGTCTCAGCTCGTGGGCTATCTTAAACAATATA
>JAABSF010000500.1 GCA_011390535.1 Deltaproteobacteria bacterium
GATGAGCGAGAGGTTGACCCCAGCAACCGACAAAATGCTATGAAGCATTTTCGTCTCACAAGAGCCTATCTGGAGACAATGGAAAAGAAACCCAACCTCTACAGAGAAGCAACTCGCATGATTCGAATAATCGACAAACAGCTCCAGCGACGCTTCCAGGGCGCAATATTCGAAGCTCAGAGGTTAACCAACTATGGGAAATATGAAGAAGCCAGGAAGGTTTTAATGAAAGCCATGAGCTACTTCGATGCCGATAAGAAAGACGCGCGTTATCTTAAACTACAATCTGCATTGGCCCAACTTTCAGGTTAGGGGCTTGGCAGGTCTCTTATCTCCAACTTCGGCAAACCGGGATGGTTCATCAGTCCTCATCTTCAATAACGTTTTCTTCCTCTGCATTGACTGTGTAGATGTTCCTCCCTCTCTCTACACGTAGCCTAAAACGCTTCAATAAATACTCTCGAACCCATTTCCTGGAAAATGGTATCAAAAGGAACAGTCCACCCGCATCCGTCAAGAGACCAGGTGTAAGAAGGACTATCCCGGCAGCCAAAATCAAGAGCCCGTCAACCATCCGCGCAGCCGGCATACGACCTTGGGCCAACTCTACTTGAATTTTCACCAAAACAGCCATACCCTCATATTTTGCGAGAGCTGCCCCTACAACTCCCGTTACGATCTGAACCGCGACGGTGGGCCAAAAACCAATATGCGAACCTAATCTGATTAGGATAAAAAGCTCAATTAACGGGATGCCGATAAACGCGGCCAAAAGTTTTATGCACATGCCAAGGTCACTTTCAGTCTTTTCTCTGCGATGCGATAAATCATCAAGTCGAAACCTCGCAGAAGTCTAGCGCAAAAGGCTGACTAAAAAATAAGAACACCGTATTTGTGATTCAGCCCAAGCTTCATGCATCAATCACAGCAGGGGCCGGAGCAGGAGCTGAAGCTGAAAAATCTCGGAGCCATAACTCCAGAGTTAACAGCGCAAAGAGCTGATGTCCTCTGTTGCCGCGCCCCGACAGATGCTCCTTTACGTAACGGACTACCTCCCTGTGTCTCAAATATTCATTGAGCATACTACCGGGATCTAACAAGTAATCCACCAAATCCTTCTTCCAACCGGTACGAAACCAGACATCCAAGGGGACTCCAAACCCCATCTTACGACGGGCTAGAATCTGTGCAGGTACCAGATCACGGAAAGCATATTTTAAAACTGCTTTTTTAATACCGCAGCACATTTTGAACCGATCCGGGAACCCGGCACATTCTACGATTAGGGGGATATCCAGAAAAGGACTCCTTGCTTCAAGGCCATAGGCCATGGTGCACCTGTCCATCTTGACTTGCAAATCATTGGGAAGGTATGTCCTGAAATTCTGATCCAAGAGTCGGGCCAATGTGCTCATACCCCTTGTTTTATCGAAGACACCATATTGAAACTTGAAAAGCTCGCGAGAATCTTCTTCTTCAATAAAATCATCCCGTCCAAAGACCTCATTGAGCAGATCGCTTCTGCATAAAGACAGCAACGAAAACGCAAAATGTGGCTGCCAATGAAGCATACGCTCAGGCAACGGAAGGGACAACCCTTTCAAGAAACGTCTCACACGCCCTGTTAAAGTGCGTTCATCCAAAGCAGGCAGCACCCCACCCAAGAGCGCAAGTTTGTTGCGAAGCAATCTGGGGAGCAGCTCGGAAAACACCCCGGCACTGAACCGATCATATCCGGCAAACAGCTCATCACCACCGTCACCGGTCAAAACTACAGAAACATGTTGTTTCGTGAGTTGTGCAAGGAGCGCCGTGGGAATGGCGGAAGAATCAGAGAAAGGCCCGTCATGCGCCACTATAAGGTCCCGGATAAAACCCATCCCTTGAGGTGTAACATTGAATTTGGTGTGATTGGTGGAAAATGCGCGCGCGGCCATATGAGCATAGCTTGTCTCATCATAACGGCTGTCGGCGCTGAAACCTATTGAAAAAGTCTTTACCGGGCTACTGGAGAGCCGGCTCATAACCCCTGTAATAATTGTGGAATCAAGCCCGCCGGAGAGAAATGCACCAAGTGGGACATGAGAGATCATTCTCTTTTTGACGGCGCTCTCGACAAGCGTTCTAACTCTTTGAGCAGCTTCAGTAAAACCCGGGCTCTTCCTCTGGTTCGCTTTATCAGGCTGTAGTTTATAAAGTTCTTTTCCATCAAACGAGACATCCCAATATCTCTTGAACTCAACTTGTCCGCATTTAATGTCCCCGTGCGACACCAGCAAATAATGTGCAGGGGGCACCTGTTGCACAGATTTATAAAAAGTCGCCGGTGGAACCGCGTATCCATAGATCAAGTAATCTATTATTGACTCAGACCTGGGCTTAAGTGCAACTCCTCCGGCTGCGAGAGCCTTTATCTCCGATGCAAAAGTAAAACAACCCTCTCCTGGAGGACATGTGTAAAAAAACAGGGGTTTCTGCCCTACTCGATCTCTTGCCAAAAATAGAACACGACGCTGATTGTCCCACAAACCAAAGGCGAACATCCCATCTATCCGCTCCAATACATCTACACCCCACTCTTCGTAACCATGTACCAAAACTTCAGTGTCCGAATCAGAGCGAAACCGATGGTCATGGCCCTCCAACTCTCTCCTGAGCTCCCGAAAATTATAGATCTCTCCGTTGTAAACGACAGTGATATCTCCGGTCTCGTTTGTCATGGGTTGCGACGCTCGGTGGGACAAGTCGATTATCTTCAGCCGGGCATGAGCAAAAGTAACGCAGCCGTTTTGCCAAACTCCCACGCCATCAGGGCCTCTATGCGAGAGCACCTTCTGAGCCTCTCGAGCTAAAAAAAGCTCATCCGAAGCTGTTTGCACCCCGTTTTCTCTTAGGTGAATTCTTCCGTAGATCCCACACACGACGCAATGCCCCTCAGCTTCCACGAGGACGGGTAATCAGAAGGTTCTCCATGAACATGTGATCCAGATCGGTCCGAAGAAAGGTTTCCACCGCATCTTTGGGGGTATTTACAATGGGCTCTTG
>JAABSF010000501.1 GCA_011390535.1 Deltaproteobacteria bacterium
AAGCAGAGTGCAATATATTCTGAGAAAGATAGAAATGCATACCCGAAGCTATCTCAGATTCCGTTTCATTTCGTGCACCGGCATAAGTCATGGCCATCGCTAAAGAAATGCTGAAAGGAGAAAAGAAAAGATTTTGATCGTTTTCACGAAGCAGTCGAAATAATTCGAAGCCAAAGGTCGTACAACCTGTCACAGCCTGATTCACCTCTCCTGGAATGACCTGCGGTGAAGTGATGCGCTCGAGATCGACATTGGCCTGTTTTGGTTTCTCTGAATCAACACAGGCTGTGCCGGAAACTATCAAACAGGTCGCTAAAGGCATAACAATCCACTTTATAAATACAAGCAAAACAAATTTCATTGCATTCATCTTGGCTTCCTCCATCCCGGTAGGTAAAAATAGTCACTGTCTAAATTATAACTAATATTAATTAAAAACCAACGATTACTTATCGGTGATTATTAATGCTAGCCAACGATTCTTTTTTGCTATTTTGCTTTGCCTGGACAGAGTCGTTTAAGTTGTGGCGCTTGTCATCGGTTATCGTTCGCGTGTAAGCATAGATGGTTCCGGCGATAAAATTACCGACCGGATGGAGAAACCTCGGGACTTGCTTGAATTAGATAGAAAATACCGTCATTTGTTCTTGCCGGTGGGTTTCACTTGGTATTTCGGTGGGTTTCTCTCGGTGTCTCGGTCGGCCTCTCTTCGAGCCTTTAACGACGCACGTAATGAACTGCCGTATGGACAACATTCTTAGAGCTTTACACAACGAGAATTGGAGTTGACATCACACGACAAAGTCGTTCAGTTGTAAAAGCTGCTGTTTTTACTTTTACAAGAGGAGTTTTTTGAATATGGAAAATTATGATCTGGCTATTCTTGGCGCTGGGCCAGGGGGTTATGTTGCGGCTCTGAGAGCTTCGCAGTTAGGCTTGAAGACGGTTCTGATTGAGAAGAGGGAGCGTCTAGGAGGCACATGTCTGAATGTTGGATGTATTCCAACGAAAGCACTTTTGGAGTCCAGTGAGCATTACCATCGTGCGAAGGTGAAACTCTCCCAACATGGTGTAATGGTAGAATCCATGAAGCTGGAGCTTTCTCGTATGTTGGAGAGAAAAGACTCGGTGGTATCAAAATTAACCGCTGGAATTGCGGGGTTGATGAAGCGTAAGAAGGTTAAGGTGATACACGGTGAAGGTCTGGTCCGAAGCAAAGGAAAAATATATGTAGGAGAAGAGGAGATCCGGGCAAAAAATATTTTGCTGGCTATGGGCAGCGTACCTGTGGAGTTGCCACATCTCGCGAGAGATGGAGATGCCATAGTGAACTCTGATGATGCTTTGAGTTTTTGTGAAGTTCCACAATCACTTGTAGTTGTCGGCGGCGGCGCTGTGGGTCTTGAGCTGGCTTCGGTCTGGAGCAGACTGGGCGCGAATGTGACGGTTGTGGAGATGATGAATCAGTTGGTACCGTTCGCAGACAACAGAATCGCCAAAGGATTGGAGCGTAGTCTGAAAAAGCAGGGTATGGAGATTAAAACCTCCAGTAAGGTCACAGGCGTCCGGATTGATTCATCGGTTGTCGAGGGAGAGAGAGTTAGTGTAACAATCGAAGACAAGAAAGGGCGCAAGGCGGAGAAGCTATGTGAAAAGTTGTTGGTCTCTGTGGGACGAAAACCTAACACGAAAGGACAGGGGCTGGAAGAGTTGGGGGTGGAACTGGATGATAAAGGCAGAATAGTTGTTGACGGTTCACTGCAGACGAACGTTGACGGGATTTATGCCCTTGGGGATTTAACCAAAGGTCCCATGTTGGCTCACAAGGCGGAAGAAGAGGGGGTTTTTGTTGCTGAATACATCGCAGGTGAAAAGCCCGAACCTCTTGATCATCGGTTGATACCCAATGTTGTATATACGTGGCCTGAGATGGCACAGGTAGGAATCGGTGAAGATGAAGCGAAAGTCGCCGGTGTGGATTATGCTTCGGGGACTTTTTATTTTGGAGCAAACGGTAGAGCGCTCGCTATGGGCGAGAGCGAAGGGATGGTGAAGATTTTATCTGAAAAAGAGACGGATCGCCTCTTGGGAGTCCATATTCTTGGGCCTATGGCATCGGAGTTAATAGCGGCCGCTACAGTTGCCATGGCCGCCGGAATGAAGACTTTGGAGCTGGGCCGCCTCGTTCATGCACACCCTACGTTATCAGAGACTGTGAAAGAATGCGCTCTTGCAGTACACGGATCAGCAATTCACGGATGATGGTTAGGGACGGTCACGTTAAGTATGTAGCCAATAGAACGCAGTAAACCCGTCAATAGTACATCCAACTTGAACGCCTCTCCCATGTCGATGTTTTCACCTTGTTGCAACTTGGCTCCAGGCAAAACCTCTTCCACCTCCCAATTCGCTTTTGAATCGCGGACTTTTTTGATCTGCCCTGATATTTTAGGCCCTTCGTATACAATTACATGACCTGATTTTTGAATCAGAACATGCTCGCCGTCGGCTGCTTTCATGCGCAACCTCACATGCTCGCCGTCACTGTCAATGAGCAGAGCATTCACAGTCTCATCGTTAAAGGTTCTCTCCTCCAAATGAAGGCGGGGTTTATCTTTATAAGGAGCACCGTCGGTGGGGCAGAAAGTTTCGCAATTGCCGCATTCATTGCACAGGTCAGTGATGTTCACTATTTGAGTTCCTTGTTTAACTGCTACTTTCTTTTCGCTTGTAATAGTGAGTGCCCCATTTTCATAGAGATAAACAGGCAGGGAAACCTCAGTTGGTGGTGTTTGGTAAACCTGGTTTGCGCGATTTGGACAGACTGTTACACAGAGGTTGCAAATCAAGTCGCAAGAGAGGCATCTTTCCGCTTCTTTCACGGCCTGTTCCCTGGAAAAAACTGGTGTGACTTCTGTAAAACCATGCCTTTCTGATAGCGGTAGAGTGGGAGACGAGTCGGGGAAAACCCGTTTTGCCCTCAACCTCATAAGGTTTTCGGTTTGCAACTCATCTTCTGTTGACGCGGTCATATCTTTTTTC
>JAABSF010000056.1 GCA_011390535.1 Deltaproteobacteria bacterium
TGTCAAAGACTGAGACAGTGCTGAAGAAAAGAGTAAAGGAAGTCTTTACTGAGGAAGCGCGCGAAGAAGAAGAATTAATGTTGGCAGACAAAACCCTGGAAAAGACTTCAAGAGACGTGGGTTCAAAAACAATAGATGAAACGTATTTGCAAAAAAGCGGGAAAAAGCTTTTAGATAGAAAAGATGAGCCTTCGGTCAGTCAAAGAGCTGAGAGAATCGCGAAAGCAAGAGAGATGACTGGAAAAGGGTTTTCTAACGAGGGAAAAACCGCTCAGATGGGGAGAGCAATTTCAGGCGATGGAAGGTTTGAGCGAAAACAAGAGCAGCGAAGAAGAGTTTCTAGAGGAGCCGGCGGACTAGGGAAACAAGGTAGTAAAGGATACTCTGGTCTCCCGAGCGAGAAAGCGGTTGAAGCTTCGCCTGAGGCACCGGCTGAGTCCAGTATTAGGGATAAAAGAAGGGGAATCACAGATCAGACAATTGTTGAGGATGATGGAAAGGATGCAGTTTTTGGGGGAGTTGAGAAAAAAACAAAGGAAAAACAGCAACCGGATTTTTTTCAAAAAGGGATTTTGGAACAGAAACGACAGAACCACGTCCAAGCTGTGAAGTTTTTTGAAAAGGCATTAGAAAAGGCCACTGAAAGTGCCCAAAAAAACAGGATTCTTTTAAAATTGGCTGAGAGTGAAATAAAAAAGGGAAACAAGAAAAGAGCAAAAAAAACCTTAGCAAGAATAAAAAATAGAAAGGGTTGGGTTGGAAAAGAAGCTCAACGGCTTGAAAGAAAAGTGCAAACAAGAAAATCGAAAAAGAAAACAAAACAAAGGAAAAAATCAACTTCAGATTAGTAATCAAGCTAAATAAAGATAAGCGATTCCATTTTAATATTTTTTCTTTCTAGACGGGCTCTTTTCTTTGAAGAGGACTGTCTGTTTTGCCGTCTCATTTCCTGTAAGCTCTTCAATAACCTTCCATTTCCAGGATAAACGAACCTCTGCAGGAAGGAGTTTTGTTGAAGAGTAGAATGATCGAAGAAAAATCTCTGTTTTTTTGTTCACATAACCGCCACCGCCCGGTTCTCCAAAAGTATCCTTATAAGAGTCAAAGATACCTTTCATAGAAAGATCTCTTTCGTGTTTTGCGATTATGGATGCCGCTGACACCAAGGGCTCCTTTTGATCGGCATGGTTTATAGCCGAAAACCACGAATAAATTCTAGTCAGTGGGTGAAACAGGTTTTCTCCGTCTGCCAAAGCCCAGAACAAAGGAGGCCCTTTGCTTATTATGTAGCGGGCACAGCGGATCTCCAAATTGTTAAGTCCCCCACTTTTAACCCAACGATCTACACAACAAGAGGGAACTTTTACAACAAAGGTCTTTCCAATGGACCGTATTTTTTCTGCCAGACAGCTTCTCTTTTCTTGTGCTTTGGCAGAAGATCCATAATCTTTGGAATCGGTAACACCAAGGGTGTCCAGGATGGATAGCTCTGTTGCCTTCATAAATACACCAGCAACAACTAAAGGGCCTAGAACGCTGCCTCGGCCGGCTTCATCTATTCCTAGGACATAGCAAGAAGCAGCCTTTTCATCGGGGAGGTCTTTTAATGAAGGTCGACGATAGGAAGGCAATTTTTGACAAAATCAAACAATAGCCGAAGCGACTATCTTTTCGAAAACTGGAAGCGTGCGCGTGCGCCTCTCTGTCCGTACTTCTTCCGCTCTTTTGCACGGGAGTCTCGGGTAATGAAACCGACCCGCTTCAAAACAGAACGATATTCAGGGTTGATTTGGGAAAGCGCCCTGCTGATTCCATGACGAAGAGCCTCTGCTTGTCCGGATTTTCCTCCACCTTTAACAGTGGCTTTAACATCATAGGAATCCTTGATGTTAATTAATTCCATGGGCTGCATAATGATCATTTGTGAACTAACCCTGTCGAAGAATTCTTCAAAAGGTTTTTGGTTAACAATGATCCTACCACTGCCGGGTTTAAGCCAGACTCGTGCTATGGCCGTTTTTCTTTTTCCTGTGGCGTACATTTCACCACTGGGGTTTGTGCTCTTTGGTTCCGTTTCATTGGCCATTTTCCAACTCTCCATTCTTCAGGCCTTCAATCGGGCATATATTCCAAGCAGAAAAAACTGCTATTAAATAAGTTTGAATTCGTTAGGTTGTTGTGCCTCATGAGGGTGTTTGTCGTCGGCATATACTTTCAGTTTTTTAAGCTGTGCTCTACCGAGGGCATTATGAGGTAACATCCCTTTAACTGCCTTTATTAACATCTCTGGAGAGTTTGTTTCCAACATCTCACCAGCTGTACGGCTTCTCAAATTTCCGATGTAACCGCTATGGCGGTAATACTTTTTTTGGATCGCCTTTCTCCCTGTCAAGCGAACCCTGGATGCGTTTATGGCTATGACATAATCACCAGTATCCATATGTGGTGTATATTCAGGCTTATTTTTGCCTTTTAAAATGGTAGCTATTTGGCTAGCTGCACGACCCAGGGCTTGGTTTTCAAGGTCCACCAAATGCCATCGGCGCGTCAACTCGCTCTTTTTTGGAGTGTATGTTTTGCGCATCATTTAAACTAACCTCTGATAATCATTGTGTGCAAAAAAAGGGCACACCAAACCTGTCTCTTAAGGGAACGAAACGTTTAGTTCATTTATATATTTCTGTCAAGCCAAAGTCGAGTTGATTGTAAACAGAATTCCGGCCCATGTAGCCGATAGACAAGAAACTAAACCACCGGCGACCATGGCTCTTAACCCCAATCTAGCTAGGTCTCCTCTGCGTGAAGGAGCGATCCCGCCTATACCTCCTATTTGAATCCCGATAGAGGCCAGGTTGGCAAAACCACAAAGTGCATAAGATGCGATCACAGAGGTACGGATATCAATGGTAGATTGTATTGTTTGAAGTTCTGCGTATGCGAGCAATTCTGTCAGGACAAGTTTTTTCCCCAACAGTTGTCCCATCTTAGGAGCATCGGCCCACTCTACACCGAGACACCAGGCAAGAGGTGATAGAATCCAGCCTAAGATCCTCTCAAGGCTGAGTTCGATCCCAAAAGGACGTCCTGCCAAATGTAAGATGAAGTTGAACAATGCTACCATGGCAACAAACGCAATCAACATGGCTACGACGTTTAAGACCAAAAGTATTCCCTCTGAGGCTCCTCGGGCAAGGGCCTCTATGGAATTGGCGTCAGGTCGGTCAACTTCTATTTTCACCGCACCAGCTGTAACGGGGGAGCCGTCTTCGGGGAAGATAATCTTTGCAACTGCCAGAGCCCCTGGGGCCGCCATGAGAGAAGCCGTCACCAGGTGACCGGCTATTCCGGGAATATCACGTAACATGGAAACATAAACTGCTAACACCCCACCCGCAACGGTCGCAAAGCCTCCAGTCATTACAGCCATCAGCTCACTTTTAGTCATTTTTTCGACAAAAGGTTTTACTAAAAGAGGGGCCTCTGTTTGTCCTACAAAGACGTTCGCCGTACAAGAAAGTGTTTCCGCTCCTGAAGTACCAAGAACGTATTGAACGGCTTTTGCGACACCCTTTACTATCCATTGCATCACACCAAGATGGTAAAGAACCGTCATGAAGGCCGAGAAAAAGATAATTGTGGGAAGGACCCAGAAGGCTAAATTTTTAACCGCTGGATTGACATTGCCCGCCATGAGATCATGTATGACCCATTCCCCCGAAGGACCGACGCGGTTTACTTGGTGAGGTTCCACACTTGACATCACAAAAGCCGTACCGGCTTCAGCGAAAGAGAGGAGTTTTCGAACTCCCTTATCTACAAAAGCGAAGAAAAGTTTTCCCACAATAGGGTTCAAGACAATTACGGCAAAAAAAGCTTGAAGTCCGAGCCCTCCGGCGACAGCTCTCCATTTTATCCCTTTTCGATTAACCGATAAAAGTACGCATAGACCGATAAGAACCAAAATACCGAAAAAACCTTGAAGTATTCTTAGGATACCAGCTTTTCCTTCACGGGGTTTTCCTCTCGTTTTTTGGGACCTTTTTTCCAGAGATAACCGGACGTCTTCTTTCCATTGCTTATAACGCTTTTCGGGAGGGGTTAATGAAGCCTCTTGTTTATTTTTGTTCGAAGTATTTATAGAGGCATCTTGTTTTTCGGGGGTTCCCTCGGCGAGGGTATTTTGGGAAATAAAAAAAAGGCATCCGACAAAGGAAAGAAAACTCAAAATAAAGAAGTATTTGTTTGTTTTGTTTGACTTCGCGAAAAAAGGTTTCACCCTAATCTCCTTTTATAATATCTATTATGAGGGGGCATCTTTCCGGTGAATCGTCACTGATTGTGTAAGCTGCTTTCACAGTTTCTTTTGCCTTTTCTACGCTTGATCCGCCGTTGTGATGGAGAATTGCGAGCTCTTCATCTTTTGTTACTTTATCCATTCTTTTCTTAATAATCGTAATGCCTACGGCAGGATCTATGGAGTCTTCAGATCGCTCTCTGCCGGCGCCGACCATCATGGCAGCATGGGCTATTTTAAGGGGGTCCACTGAATGTATTGTACCGGATTCAGGGGAGAGTATGGAGATTTTGTGTGACGCTTGAGGTAAAAGATCGGGTTGATCTATTACAGAAGAGTCTCCTCCCTGGGCATCTATAAGTGTTCTCATCTTTTCAATTGCGCTTCCGGATTCAATGGCTTTTTCCAGAATTTTCCGAGCAGCTTCTTCGCCATCGGCTTTTCCTCCCAAAATCAGCATTTCAGCGCCGAGCTTCAACGTAAGCTCTGTGACATCTTTTGGACCTTTTCCATGTAAAACATCCAGCGCTTCTTTTGTTTCAAGCGCGTTACCTACTTCGTTACCAAGCACTTCATCCATGTTGGTGATAAAGGCGGATACTTTTTTTTGGGCACGGACGCCTATCTCAATTAATGTTTCCGCAAGTTTTCGTGCCTCCTTTTCCGTTTTCATAAACGCCCCACGTCCAACTTTTACATCCAACACAAGCCCGTCTATACCCTCAGCGAGCTTTTTGCTCATTATCGAAGAGGCTATCAATGGTATAGATTCAACCGTGCCTGTTACATCTCGAAGCGAATAGAGTTTTTTATCTGCTGGGGCAAGATCCTTTGTTTGACCTATCAAACAGAGCCCTATAGAACCCACCAAACGGATGAATTTTTCTGTTGAAAGGCGTACGTTGAAGCCGGGGATGGCCTCTAGTTTATCCAATGTTCCGCCAGTGTGCCCAAGTCCACGTCCTGAGATCATGGGAACAGGGACGCCGCAGGCAGCCACCATAGGAGCAAGGCAAATGCTTATTTTGTCACCTACACCTCCAGTGGAATGTTTGTCGACTTTTGTCCCTGGAATAGAAGACAGATCTAATACACTTCCTGAATGTAACATCGAATCCGTCCATACGGAAAGCTCCTCGGGAGTCATCCCGTGAATGGCTATCGCCATAACCAGCGCAGCAGCTTGATAATCTGGAATATCTCCGGCGGAATAACCCTCTATAAAGTGGCGAATTTGTTCTGCCGAGAGGGTTTTTCCAAACCTCTTTGTCATGATTATATCTCGAATATACATGGATTTCTCCTATACATTAATAAGTGATGAATGACTCCTATAAGGGAATCATTCATACCCACTGGTGTAGTGCAAAACAAGGTGAAAGAAATAAAAATATATGGAAAAAAGGGAGGCAATCTTTTCCTGATAACATGTACGAAGCAGAAAAATTAGTTTTTGATGGATCTGTTTCGAAAGTCCTAATATGTTTCTATACGTGCTTTAAATTCGTACATGACAGGGATAAGTAATTCAGGGTTTTAAAAACACTGCATTTCAGATTGTCAAATGAACTGAAACAATGCTTTATTTTGGAGCTGCAACTCTTCTAAAAGAGCAAAATTAGGCGACTTCGTTTTGTTGGGTCGTTTTATCTGTTGCTTTGTTCATGCCTTCTTCCCATCCGATCTCCCAGGAAAGCTGGTAGGCTTCATCGAAATAAGCCTGAGCTTTACTATTATCACTGTTCGATGCAGCCAACAAAAGGCAGCGGGCTTGACCTTTTCTATCTCCGATGTGTCTAAGGGTTTTAAGTGCCATGTGTAAGTGATGATCTACTTTTTCCTGTGACGAATTTTTGTATGAGAGCTCCGCCAGTTGAAAATGACAGGTTGCTATACCTATAGAGTTTGGGATTTTCTCTGCGTGAAATAACGCTGCGGAGGCAAAATCCATGGCGGCTTTCATGGAATTTGAATCATTTGAAATTGTAGACTGGAGCTCAGCCATCTTTATCAACAGTCGCCATAAATTATTTGGACCGGAGGAGCTCATGGGGCCTTCGCCCAAGGTTACGAGATCTTGACCTTCTTTAAGCTCCTTAAGGGCTTGGAGATGTTCTCCGGATTGAATGATCAGCTCGGCAAGTTCAAGATACATCTCTGTTAAGACTTCGGCATCACCTTGCAAAATAGCATCACCAATGGCATGTCTGAGGGTATCTATAGCTTTTGAGGGATAACCCTGCGCACAGAGAACTTTGGAGAGTTGCCGTTGAATGTCGGCGCTTAGTATTGAATCACTTGAAGCATTGCTTGCAGCATGTTTTAATACAATTTGCGCGCCGGAAAAGTCCCCGATGGCGCTCATTGCTTTTCCCAGCTTTGTGTTCAAGACAAGATATTTGTTGTCGTCATCACTTAGAAGAAGCTTCCACCGAGCAATATCAAGGGCTTTTCGATAGTGTTTTATGGCACCCTCTATATTTGAACAATTAAAAGCGACATCTCCTGCTTCCTCCAGGCTTATAAATGCTTCTTGTTCCATGCCTGCATCAACAAGGTGGTGAGATAATTGTTCAGCTGATGCGGATTTTTCTTTTAAAAGTTGAGCACACTTTTTGTTGTAAGCAAATTTGATTTCGGCGGGAAGAGATTCTTTTATTATGGGCACAAGAAACGGGTGCGTAAATTTTAATGTTTGACAAGCCGCAAACTCGACCTTTGGGAGCTCTTCAGGGCCTGTCTTATCCGGGGAGGACGATGATAATTCTCCGCCACCCGGGGGAAGGAGAAAACCACGCAGCGATAATAGCTGAATCGCAGTGTCTTGCAATGTTTCTTTGCCCAAAATGAAAGCGACATCTGGACAAGGCGCTTCCATGCCCAGAGTTGCGAGTGCCTGAAGTATTTGTTGTGCTTCCGAAGGAAGACGGGAGATCCGAGTATTGAGCAGGTCCGGCAAGTCCTGATCGCTTTCTGTTCCTGATTCAGAGGCCAGAGCAAGCGCTTGTTCGAGCCAAAGAGGGTTTCCCTTGGAGGTTGAAACCAGGGTAGACATGACCCCGCCCCATGAATCCGTAGGGCGACTGAAAAGCTCCCCGATAAGCAAAGAAATTGTTCTGTTGTCGAGAGGCGTTAACTCTAGAGTGCGTATTTTGGGAGAAGACTCCAATATCGGTACAGTGGCTGTGACCACCATCATGAGCCTGGAACCTTGCCCTTGATTTTTTGCCAGTCGCTCTACGAAAAGACGAGAAGGAGCATCGTAAAGATCAACATCTTCAAAAACAAAAAGCTGCGGCGTATCGGTGTTTAACAATACAGCTTTCCAGGCGGAGGTGATGGTCTCGTTTTTTCTGGTCTCAGGATCCGTAATCTTTAAAGGACTTTCCAGCCCGAAAAGCTCTGCTAGACCGTGATATTCACGGAGAAGATTGTCGTCTAAGCCGACAACTTTTAACAGCTCTTCTTCTGTTGGGTTTTTCGAGATACCCAGAACAGATGCGACGGTTTCACGCACAGGAGCCCAGGATATGGGAAGCAAGCTTCTGTGAGGTTCTACCCAGTGCACTGGGTATCCAAGAGAAGAAGCCTCTCGAGCTGAGTTGCGGGCGAGCGCTGTTTTCCCAATACCTACAGTTCCAACTATTTGGACTACCGAGTAAGTTTCCTCCAGCAAATCTCTGAGCAGCTTGCGCTCTTCTTTTCGATCTACAAGGGGCAACCTTACGGTTAAACTGCTCCATAGTCGGTCAAGAGTCGGCTGGCTGTCAGCAGGGGACCTCTTTCCCTCTTCGTCGATAGCATATTGTGTCTCGGCGGTGGCGATGGAACGTTTGGGTTGTTTGTTTTTGGGCGCCTGCAGCCTATGTCCGCAGTGAGGACAGAATTGAACACTGCCCTCCACGAATTGATTGCAGCTTGGGCAGGTTTTTGAGCCCATCGTGGTAAAACGGGCTGCTTTCCTGAGAGCACGACGAAACTCCCCGGCGCTTGAAAACCTGTTCTCAGTGTTTTTTTCAAGGGAGGTTTCAATTAGTTTTTGAAGCTGCTCTGGGTAGTTCATCTCTGGAGCGACATCTGATAGAGATGGCGGCGCGGTATATAAATGGGCTTTCAATACATCGAAGAGACTCTCCGCCTGGAAAGGAAGTTTTCCCGTCAGCATTTCGAAGAGAATCACCCCTGCGGCGTAGAGATCCGCTGCACCTGTGATCTCTTGTGTGCGGACTTGTTCGGGTGCCATGTAATCGGGGGTGCCGAAAAGCTGCCCTTGTTGAGTCAGCTTTTGGGAATCTTGGTCAAGGATTTGTGCTATGCCGAAATCCAGAACTTTTACAAAATCCTCTCCTCCTCGGAGCTGAGATACCATGATATTATCAGGTTTTAGATCTCGATGAACGACACTACAATTATGAGATTCTTCGAGAGCAGAGAGAATTTGACTCATTATTCTGACCGCCCTCTTGAATTCTAGAAGATTTTCCTTGTTCAAAAGATCGGTAAGGGGAACCCCTCGAAGATACTCTGTTACTATATACAGGAGACCGCTTGGGGTTTCTCCAAAATCGATGACAGAGATTATGTGAGGATGATTCAATCTGCTGGCGGCTTTTGCCTCTCTTTTAAATCTTTCGGCTCTGTTTTCATCGGGACGAACCTGTGGCTTCATTATCTTCACAGCAACAGAGCTCTCAAGGGCCATATGTGTGCCTTTATAGACCCAGCCCATTGCTCCCTCGCCTAGATATTCCACCAGCTCGTATTTATCAGCCAAACGGAGCCCTACAAGGTTGTCGCCGTCAACGAGGTTGGATAAAGTAACCTCTTTTCCGCATTTCATGCAGACACTATCTGAGTCGCGACACATTCCGTGACAATTTGGGCAGACTTTCATGGTGTCTTATCGCCTCAACCAACGAACCAAAAGCCATAATCGAAAAAACAAGGTTGTTTCCGAAGCGAGGGACATGTGCCTAGCTTATTGGCTGTCCCCAAGCTATTGCTTTTGTAAACTATAGAAGCACTCTTTTCTGAGAACTGCACTATATACAAATAAAAAACACTGTACATTTATATACCAACCTTCTTCGAGCCTAACAAGCCATTTTTTGCTTATTTTTCTTACAAAACCTCTAAAAACCACAAAGATCACAGGGTATTGGACAATTCTTCGAAAAAAAAGATCGTTAAAAAAGTTAATTGTTTAAGAGAAGCACTTCGTTAAGTCAAAAGAGCAGAAAAGAAGTTTCCAAAAAGTGGAAGAATAGAGAAGATGCGATCTCCTTGACATGGAGTCACGGGAAAGTACTTTATGGACTTTTCTCTGTAACAACAAAAAAACAGAGTCGGAGAGAGCTTGTAGATGCTTATCTGCCACTGGATCTCATCTGGAGAAACTCATGAAAAAAGAAGGCATTGTGGTTCTGGATTTAGGCGGTCAGTATGCGCATTTGATCACGGCTAAATTGAGAAGCGTTCAGGTTTTTGCAGACTTGAAAGATTCCGAAACACCTATTGAAGAGCTTGAAGAATATAAAGGACTGATTCTTTCAGGCAGCCCCTCTTTGGCATCACAAGGGGAGGGTGCTGACTATGATCCAAGGCTCTTTGAAGTGAACATTCCTATACTTGGTTTGTGTTTCGGACATCAAGAGATTGCTAAATATTATGGAGGTGAGGTTGAACACACAGGCAGAGAATATGGACCTGCGACTCTACATAAAAGGGGGGAGACGCCTCTCTTTGATAAACTAGGTTCTGAAGAAAAGGTTTGGATGAGTCATATGGACAGTGTCTCAAAGCTGCCTCCGCAATTTGTCGAATTTGGATATACTGTCTCTATAGGGGGGGTGGTACACAGAAATTCAGCCATTGGATCACCAGAGCTTGGGAGATATGGGTTTCAGTTTCATCCCGAGGTGGATGACACCGTGCATGGGTTGGATATGTTGGAAGCGTTTGCGAAGACGATCTGTGGGTGTAAAGAAACTTGGACCATGGATCGATATGCAGATCGGGTAACTGAAGAGATACGTAAAAAGACAAAGAACCATAGTGTCTTACTTTTAGCTTCCGGAGGTGTTGATTCGACGGTTTGTGCATGGTTGTTGAGCCGGGCAATAGGCCCGGATGAGTTACATCTTTTGCATATAGATAACGGACTGATGAGAAAAGAGGAGAGTCTGGAAGTTGTAC
>JAABSF010000502.1 GCA_011390535.1 Deltaproteobacteria bacterium
TGGAGCCGGAAGTAGTGCAAGGAATAAACGAAGAGCACCGAAACCCTGTTTTTTTGGAAGAAGCTCAGCTTCCGGAAACAGTCAGAGCAACCGAATCCATGACTGAGGCCGTGGCAAGGGCGCAGATGGTTTTAATGGTCATCCCTTCTCAATTCGTCCGGAAGAGGATGGTGGAGGTGAGAGATCATATCCCTCGGGACATTCCCATTGTCATCTGCTCGAAAGGAATCGAGCAAGGCAGCCTTTGTACAATGCATCAGGTGCTCACCGATGAGCTCCCCGGGAAGCATCACAAGGGGATTTGTGTTTTGTCGGGGCCATCCTTTGCTCTTGAGACGGCAAAGAAAATGCCCACCAATGTAACAGTGGCCGCAGATGATCCCGGTGTCGCCGATTTTGTGCAAAAAGCAGTGGCGACAAGGTATTTCCGTGTATATACATCTCCTGATGTCATAGGAGTTGAATGCGGTGGAGCTCTGAAAAACGTTATCGCCATTGCGGCTGGAGGAGCAGACGGCCTACGGTTCGGGCACAACACAAAGGCGGGTATGTTAACCCGTGGGTTGGCTGAAATAGCACGTCTGGCAGTGGCGATGGGTGGACGACCCGAGACCATGATGGGGCTCGCAGGAATGGGAGATCTATTGCTTACCTGTACCGGAAGCTTGAGTAGAAACAGGATGGTCGGGCAGAAGCTGGCGGAGGGGAAGACCCTGGAGCAGATTAAAAGTGAGATGCGCATGGTAGCTGAAGGCGTCGCCACATCTGTCTCGGTCTATAACCTGGCGGCCAAGTTCGATGTGGAGATGCCTATCAGCCGGCAGGTCTATGAGGTGTTACACGCTGGAAAGTCTGTTACCGAAGCTTTAGACGCTCTGCTCTCGCGACCATTAAAAGCTGAATGGAGTTTCTGAACATTCTGTTTTCTCAGCCCTTAAACTTTAAGCTCCATACCTTCTTTACACCCGAAGCATTCAGTCGCCCCTTCTTTTTTCTGGATATGTAAACGGCACTCCTTTACTAAAGTGTCCAAATCATCATCATCATGGGAAGGATCGTGGTGAAAGAGCCCGAAGCGTTTTACCCCGGCGTCAACGGCGAGCTGTGCGGCTTGCAGATGAGTGGTGTGTCCCCAGCCTCTTGTCATGGAAGAGTATTCCTTTTCATTATATTGGGCGTCGTGAAGTAATAGATCAGCTCCACGGCACAGGTCGACATAGTCATCTCGCTTCAACCCGCCTTTATGTTCAAAGAACAATTCATTGTCGGTCAAAAAAACGAATGTTTTACTGTCTTCTACGAATTTGTACCCAAAACCGCCGTTGGGATGATTCAGCGGGATCGGAAAGATCTCGGCCGTGCCTATCTGCTTTTTTTTTGGGCTACCGTTTCGAAAATCAAACTCAGCGTTTAGAAGCTCGAAATCCACCGGAAAATAGGGTGGCTCCATTTGATGCGCCAGATATTTCTTGAGACATTTGGTGGCGTCATGGCCGCCTCTTACATTGATGCGAAAATCCGGCATGTAAGCAGGCTTGAAAAAAGGAAACCCGAGGAGATGATCCCAATGGGAGTGGGTAAGGAAAAGAAAAACCTCTTTCGGGGAACCTCTCTCCACGATTGCGTCGCCCAGGAGTTTTATCCCGGAACCTGCGTCCAAGATGATAGTAGATTCATCTCGGAGCCTTATTTCCAAACATGTGGTGTTGCCGCCGTAACGAACCGATTTGGAGCCTGGTGTAGGCAATGAACCGCGGCAACCCCAGATTTTGATTTCCATGGGTTGACTCCTCATGGGTTTCGACCAGGGCTTCATGTTTTTAACATATCAGGTCGAGCTATGATAGCGCGAAGGTAGCATCATAACAAGTTGAAGGTAACATTACCCTCCACATTGCCGAAGGTTTATTAAAATGAGTGGTAAATTCGAAGAGAAGCGATAGGTTTGGTGTTTATCCTTCTTTGGAGTATGGATGGATCGGCGTCCGAATCCAGAAGTTGTTTTTGAGTCAGCCCTTAAAAGTGAAAAGAGGAGAGTGATGAAAAAAAAGAAAGGAAATAAAAAACTGTCTCACAGTATCGGGCGACCTCCCGGTACTTTGGTTAAAGACCCAGCGGCTGCGCCCACAGAAATATCCGTCATTGCTTATCGAAAGGGAGAGCTGGTTGAGACTAAGTGGAAGAACAAAGAGGAGGTCGGGAAGCTTCAAAAAGAGTATCCTGTTTTGTGGGTTAATGTGGCCGGTCTCGGAGATATCGATGTCTTAAAACAGCTTGGTGAAACTTTCGGGATGCACCCTTTGGCGTTGGAGGATGTCGTAAACACACATCAGCGGCCTAAGCTGGAAGAGTATAAACAAGATGTCTTTTGGGTCGCCCGTTTGCCCCATTACATGAATATCGAGAGGGTGGCCGGAACAGGCGGTGATGGGCATGAAGAGCTTTCAACTTCTCAAGATTCCGATCGTCACCGTGATATGCGGTTTAGTCAAATCAGTGTTTATTTCGGCGATGGGTTTGTGATCTCTTTCAACGAAGAGCCCAACGAGGTTTATGAGTCGATTCGAGACAGGCTGAGAAACGCAGGTGGACGCATTCGGGCGGGAGGCGCCGATTATTTGACCTACGCGATAATGGATGCTGTTGTGGATCAGTATTATCCGGCGCTGGATTCTTTGAGTGAAAAGATAGAGGTCTTAGAGGAGATTGTGGTGAGTAAACCCTCAAAGTCCACAGTGCGGGAGATCTATAATACGAAACGCCGATTGATGTTACTCAGGAGAAATGTTTGGCCCTTGCGAGAGGTGTTCGGGAAATTGCTCACTCAGAACATGGGTCGTTTCACTGATGAAACAAAAATATATTTACGGGATGTCTCGGATCATGTCTACGGAGTTTTGAATATCCTTGAGTATTACCGTGAGCTGGGAACGGGGTTGCTGGAGGTTTATCTGTCATCCAATGGAAACCGCATGAACGAGATAATGAAGGTCTTGACCATGATCGCGACGGTTTTTCTCCCTCTTAGCTTCATCGC
>JAABSF010000503.1 GCA_011390535.1 Deltaproteobacteria bacterium
CCATACTTCTTTTTCCGTGAAAACAAAGTCCGTAATATCGTTTGGGAGGCTGAGGCTGTTTTCTCCGGCGCCTTTCGTCCCTTGGAAGTTCCGGTGATAAACAACTTCGCCGGACACCGGGTCTACAGTTACGCTCCCGAAACCGGTTAATTCATTACCAGAGCTTAGTTCAGCTATGCCTATCCAGAGCCTCCCATAAAAGTCGAAGCCTCCGGCGGTAACCGTCAATGGCCCACGACCTTCAATGTTCTGTTTAAGCTTCCAGACCTTCCAACTGCCGTCTTCTAAGGTTGCTACTTGCAGGTGCCCAACTTCATTTCTAAAGATGGCCGTCACTTTACCTTTCGGGTCTTTGACAAAGTACTGGATGTTGGCTTGGAGCACTCCTGATATATGTTGCATTACACTCCACACCGTCCCGTCGAAGCGGAACGCGGATACACCGTTTGTAACGTAACAGTCTATCGGGCCGTGGCAGGCTACCGAGAGTCGTCTCGCGCTCGCGCCTAGATCTTTGGTTCGGTAGTGAACATAAGTCTCGCCATCATACCGGATGACTCCAAGGGACTGTGTTCCTATCCAGAGATATCCCAGCGCTCCCGACACCTGTGTCACTGTAGAGGGCAGAGGAAGATTAACAGGTACGAGTTTGTATCTGGGTGCGTTTTTTGTGCCTACAAGTTGGATGTCTGACTTTTTGTATTTTTTGTCTCTTTTATGGGTCACCATATTGTAGATGTTGCCGCCTGCGGAGACAAAGGTCTTTCCCATGGCGAATCGCACCCAGTTAACCAAAACTTTGGGTTTTACGGCGTACGAATACCACCTTCCGTTTAGAAAATGTGCCAGACGATCTCCTCCTTCAGAGGATCCCACAGCTATTATTCCTTTGATACCGAAGCTTAGTTTGCGAACATTCTTGAAATCGAGCCCTTTTGATTTTCCAAAGGATACACACCCGCCGGCTTCGCATTTCAAAACGCCTGCACCCCTTGTACCCACCCACACAGAACCCTCTTCCACGGAGGTGAGGAGGGTAGTTACTTCAACGTTATCATTGATTTTTTGCCATCTACCGAAGATGTGGCGATAGAGCCCTCCAGATCCACCAACCCAGACGCTGCTCCCATCTCCGGAGGGAGCCAAGGTGTTGATATCTCTTCCTAGAGGACAGTCCCCGTATTGAGTCCATCGACCCTCTTTGTATGTGGCGATTCCCTCAGGGGTGGCAAGCCACAGCCCTTTTGAGCCATCTGACGCCAGCGCCAGCACATCGTTGCCGGGGAGCCCGTCATCGGTTGTCAAATGGATGGCGCTCCCTGTTTTGAGATTCCAGCGAATAAGTCCATTGTGAGTTCCTACCCAGAGTTTCCCCGCTGATGCAACCAATGCATTTACAGGTGATGATTCAGTGAAGACTTGGACTTCGCCGTCTATTTTGTTTATTCCAGGAATAAACGGGCCTTTGGCTGCTTTCTTGGGGCATCCGGCTAAACCGACGCAAAATAACAACACACACGCCGCCGACAATACGAAGAAACCGTTGCCGATGAAGGCTTGTTTTGACTTCATGTTCAACGCATATACTCTCTTGTTTTTTGATGTGTCCATTGGACGGCTGCTCCGAAATGATCCATGTTATTATAATGTAGAAAAGAATACAAAATGATCGAAAACTGCACAATTTAAAATGAGCTAATCTCGGATAACTGTCTAACAAAAAGTCAGCGGTTATAAAAGAGGTCTTTTGGCATGTTTTCAACATTTCAATGTCTATATTTCAATGTATACAAGATTTTTAAAAGTCGAGCCGATGAGAGATGAGGTGAGTATGTGTGGAGTGGGAGCTTGGTAATTATATTGGTCTCTTGTATGATGATAAAGTCATAGGGTTATTGGAAGATGTGTGACAAGAGCTGCGTTGATTTAAATAAATTCAAAGTTTCTGTAGAAGGATGTCCCGCGGAGGGATATGATAATAATCCTTTTGTCAGGCCGTCATTTGATGTGTCTCGTTCTTGGAAGTTTTTTTGCCGAAGTTTTTCACAAGCTGTCTTTTTAATAGAAGTCCTGAAGGAGCCGATAGGATAAATGCCATGGTTTTAAAGGTTAGTTTTTGCATAAGTATATTTTGTTTGTTGGGCGTTTATCATAACTCCGCATGGGCGGAAAAGGAGAAGGTTACACAACAAAAACGTGTGAACCGAAAATCACTGAAAGGCAGGGTAGGGCCACGGATTAGGAACGAAAAACCCATATATACTCGGCGGTTACTGAAGTTAACGTTGAGTTACACAAAAGGGAAAGTTTTTACAAGACAGATGAAAGTGACTCCTTTAAAAAAGAAAGTGAAGCTTTCGAGATACGAAGGGCGCTTTGAGGCAAGGCTCTATCGGAAGGGGAAAATTGTGGAGAGATTTAGTTTCGACTTTCCGATGCTTGGAATGGCGGAGAGCTTTACTAAAAAGGGCGCGGCTATCTGGTTGAAATTCGAGCGGGGGCTTAAGAGCCATGTTGAGTTAAAACTCCCTTGGGACAAAAGTTTTGATGATGTTCGAATATTCGATCACAAGCTTAAAACGGTTACTAGCGTGCCGCTTTCTTTGTTGAAAAAGCATGGGATGACAGTCCTCGTTCCCTCTTCAAGGCAGGGTGGATCGGGGCATACCGGCTCCAGAAATGGGGAAGAGCGGAGCAAGGTTCAGAGTAAAAGTAAGATTACCAGGCCCGAACGGCGCAAAGATAAGAGAAAAAGTAAGAGTTCTAAGCCCGAACGGAGCAAATAGAGAAGAGAGTTTAGGATGGCCCATCGACATTCAGTCAAATTTGCTTTTTGGGGCTTCCTGTTATTGTTGACAGGCGCAGTGGCTGGGTGTCGTCATTCCGGAAGTGTAAAATGTCCTCCGGCAAGATGCCCCGTGGGTGACTCGAAAACAGCGCGTATTTCTCCGGAATCTTCGAAGGAAGAGGGTGCCGAAAGTGAATCCTCGCAGTCTGATTTTCACTCCAAGAGGCACGGATTGTTCGCCCGGAAG
>JAABSF010000504.1 GCA_011390535.1 Deltaproteobacteria bacterium
TCCTCCCGGCCCAGGGGGATTACATGCAGGCCACAAAAGGGCCGGGGCATGGGGATTTCAAGTTGTTGGTGTTGGCGCCTGCCTCTGTTCAGGAAGCGGTAGATCTGGTCTTACTGGCTTTTGATCTTGCAGAGAAGTACAGAAACCCGGTTATGGTTATCGGTGACGGGATGATTGGTCAGATGATGGAGCCGGTGGAGTTTCCGATCGAAGGAGTGGGTCCCCCGCTTGATCCCGGCGACTGGGCTTTAACAGGGTGCAAAGATAGAGCGCCGCGTGTTGTGAATTCGCTGTTCTTGGACGCGGAAGAGCTCCACCAGCACAATGTGAAGCTAAAAGAAAAATATGACAGGATGGCCCGCGAGGAGACAAGGTGGGAGCTTTATAATTGCGAAAAGCCTTATGACCTGGTGGTCGCCGCTTATGGTACTGTCTCACGGATATGTAAAACAGCCATCGATGAGCTGAGTGAGGAAGGCATTAACGTCGGGCTCTTTCGCCCGATTTCGGTTTTTCCCTTTCCTTATAAAGAGTGTCGTGAGGCAATGGATCGGGCGAAGAAAGTGCTCACAGTGGAGATGAGCATGGGCCAGATGATCTACGATGTGCAGCTGGCTGCCGAGGGCACAAAGAGGATCGATTTCTTCGGAAAAGCCGGTGGAGTCGTGCCCTCACCGGATGAGGTGAAGGCGGAGATAATGAAAGCTCTTGAGGGTGTCTCGAAAAAGCGCCGTTCTTCCGCCAAAAAGACAAAATCCAGCGCCCCTTCCAAGGCCGGCGGAAAATCAGCTAAGGTTTCTAAAAAGGCGTCGAAGAAGGCGACTAAGAAGGCGACTAAGAAGGCGACTAAGAAGGTGGGAAGCAAAGAGAAACCCAAGGCGAGGAAAAAAACAAAGAAAAACAAAGCAGCCGATAAGGCCGGGAGGAAGCGATGAACAAGATCTTCGCCTATACTCCAGGTTTGACCGAACAAAAAACTCATTATTGTCCAGGGTGCACTCATGGTGTCATTCATCGAATGGTGGCCGAGTCTGTGGACGAATTGGGTTTAAGAGAGAGGACCGTGGGAGTGGCTCCTGTGGGTTGTTCGGTCTTGGCCTATAAGTATTTCAATTGTGACATGTTTGAGGCATCCCATGGGCGGGCTCCCGCTGTAGCTACCGGGGCAAAACGGTCCAGGCCCGGGCTGATAGTGTTTACCTATCAAGGGGATGGAGACCTCGCATCTATCGGAGCAGCAGAAATCGTGCACGCCGCCAATCGCGGTGAGAAGATAACCGTCATCTTTGTGAATAACGCCATTTACGGGATGACGGGAGGGCAAATGGCTCCAACGACAATGCCCGGTCAAAGAACGACAACTTGTCCGGCGGGGAGGGATACTTCCGATGTTGGGTTCCCCATCCGGGTTTCAGAGCTGTTGGCCACACTGAAGACGCCGGCTTACATAGCCCGTGTCTCAGCCCATGATGTGAAGGCCAGTATTGCGGCGAAGGCTGCCATTAAGAAGGCGTTCGAATACCAACGCGACGAGCGCTGTTTTACGTTTATTGAAGTGCTCTCAACATGCCCGACTAATTGGGGGCTCTCTCCGAGTGAATCCAGTAAGTGGCTGGTTAAGAATATGATCCCCTACTACCCGCTGGGCGTAATAAAAGTGCCGGATGGGGAGGGTGCTAACGAAACCGAGGGAGGTTGAAATGGCAGGAACCGAAGTCCTCATGGCAGGTTTCGGAGGTCAGGGGATGCTGCTCTCCGGAAAACTATTGGCCTACGCAGCCATGGAAGAAGGTAAAGAGGTAAGCTGGTTGCCCTCATACGGCCCGGAGATGAGGGGTGGCACGGCAAACGTCACCGTGTGCATATCCGACAGGCCTATTGGGTCTCCATACATAAGCAGCCCCAAAGCTCTTCTCGTCATGAACAGGCCAAGTCTGGACAAGTTTGGTCCGAGGGTAAAAACCGACGGTCTGATAGTTGTGAACTCTTCCCTTGTGCCGGAAAAATTTGAGCGTAACGATTGCACTGTGCTCTACGTACCGGCTGCAGAGATAGCAAAAGAGGCAGGGATGTTCCGGGCCGCGAATTTGGTGATGTTCGGCGTTTATGTTGGTTGGTCGGGGGTTGTGGGTTCCGACACCGCGGTGAAGGTCATTGAAAAGGAGTTCGCGAAGAAGGCCAAATTCATCCCAGCCAATCGTGCTGCTTTTAAAGCAGGATACGCGAGGGGTGAGAAGGCGAGAGGAGGCAAAAAATGACCACCGCGCCAAAAATCGACCTCCAGAGGGTGAACGATGTGCTGGGTCGTTACCCCAAAAGCGACGCCCGCGCCTTAGTAAATATTTTGCACGACATTCAAGCTGAATTCAGGTATCTGCCGGAGGCTGCTCTGAAAGAGACGGCGAGTCACCTTGGGATTTCAGAGGCACAGGTTTACGGAGTCGTTACTTTTTACGAGGGGTTTCATCTGGAACCGAGAGGAGAGCACGTGTGTACGGTCTGTATGGGAACAGCGTGTCACGTCAGGGGTGCCCCGCGTCTCCTGGAGCAAGCTGAACGCGACCTCGAGATCAAGAGCGGCAACACCACCAGTGACCTCTCATTTACACTCGAGCATGTTAATTGTGTCGGAGCCTGCGCGCTGGGTCCCCTGGTCATTCTTGATGGGGAGTATCATGGGCATGTGTCACCGGATAAGCTCAGCCGGAAGCTCCGGAAACTTAAGAAAAAGAAGGGAAGCAAGTAATGGCCAAGATTACGAGCGTGCAGCAGCTGGCCGCATACCGTAAGAAAGTGGTAGCCGGAAAGCCGGCCGACCGCAGGGCGATTGCTGTCTGTGCGGGTACGGGCTGTAAGGCTTTTGGCTCCTTCGGTCTCATTGACGCGTTCAAAGAGGCTCTGAAGAAGCATAGATTATCCAAGAAGGTCGAGCTTAGAGCCACTGGGTGTCATGGTTTTTGCGAGCGCGGCCCCCTTGTTTTGATATTTCCCGAGGGGGTGCTCTACCAGCGGGTCAAGCTCGACGATGTCGAAGA
>JAABSF010000505.1 GCA_011390535.1 Deltaproteobacteria bacterium
AAAACTCCAGTTTTAACATCGTTTACTTTTTACTTGACAGTACATTGCAAATGTTGTTCACATTATATCATTATATCTTGTTGACTCATTTGTTTGGGGCGAAAACATAGCCGATTATACTGCAAGAAATACTTTAACCATACTGATCCGGGGAAAATCCGGTTTTCTGTGACAAAGAGGTAAAGGAATGAAATATTCTTCATGGAAAAATGCAAATGATAGTCAACCACATGTGCAGGTGCGATATAGGCCAAGATGCTTTTTTCTTCTTTTAGCGGCGACTTGCATATTTTTCTGTTTTGGTTGTGAAAACACCGGAGAAGAAAAACCCGACTCAGGAGTATTTGACGGGAAAGTCATTGATTATGAAGACCACACGGGGCGTTGTCTGGTAACCGCTGATTGTCCCCCTGGTTCTTATTGCGATCTGGGCGGGTGCCGTGCTGATTGCGATGATGAGACGACCTGTGATCAGGGAGAAGAATGCAGCCCTCACGGCCGTTGTCTGGCTACCTTTGATGAAGACGAGGATCCTCCACTGACTATTGAACGTGAGGATAGCTTGATCGTAACGCCTGAAGCAATACTGATGTCCGGGGATGCGACAGGAGCGACTCTTTCAATAGCTTCTGCAAATGGTGGTGATTTTCGTTTTCGCGTGGAAACAGGCCGGTCATATATTACGGCGGAACCGGTATGGAGTGATGATTCCAGTGGAAGTGTTGAGGTCGGAATTCATTTGGATCGAGCGAACATGGACTCCGGATCAACCGGTACTTTGCTCAGGGTGATATCGGATATAGGAACCGCAGTGGTGCCGATCAGTATCGAACATCAACTTGGGGGGCGCTATATTGGTGAAGTGCAACTTGATGGGGATATAGTCAAGACGAGATTCCCATTGATGCTTGATATAAAAGAAGAGCAGTCCGAATTTTCGGCAAGGATAGTTTCCGAAGGATCACCGATTTTTCCAGGCGGCGCAGTTGGAAGCGCTACTGTGGAAGGTGACTCGATGATGGTTTCGGTGGCGGTTATGGCGTATCGAGAACGAGGTGGTGGCTGGAGAGACGACTTTTTCAGACGGAACATACTGCGAACCGTCAACCTGGATCTGCAAGTTTCGGAAGGGCGGAATTATATCGGAACATATACCGAGAGAATAGATGGAATATATTCCGAACCGGTTTTCGTAACCGGCGATGTATCACTCAGGCGACAAGGGGGAGAAGAAATTTTCGGAAGCTTTTTTGCAACGCCTCCACCCGAGCTTGAACCTTCTGCATTTTCGGTTCCACCGTTCTCACCGGATTGTGCTCTCATGTTGCGATGCGAAGATCCGGAAGACCCATCTACATGCACGGATCCTTTGATTTCTCCTTCAGATCAGGAAATGCTTGATAAAGCCTTAGAAATACGGCAAGAGGCGGTTGGGATTCATGAAAACTTCATTGCTCATCACTACCAGGAAAATTGGGTGGAGCTTTTATATGAAGCATGCGAGGCGGAATTGGCGGGAGACACCCCGCCGGCGTCGGGCGCGGATTGTCTTGATATAAGAGCAAACACTTGTGCCTTGAGTCTCTTTGAGAGTTATATCGAAAGCGGAGGTTCAGATGAGAGTGCTTACATAGGTACTTTGCATGCTTTGGAAGATATTGTAACCGCCTGGTCATTTTTGGCGAACGACCGAATGGTGCATGCTTTTAAAGCAAGGTTGGATCCGGCGGGGCAGCTCGGAGCGGAAACAGAACGGCTTGATGAGGCTTTTCAACTTTATACTTTCGGCCAAAGACAATTATACGAACCTTGGCGTTTAGAGCTTTTGCGAAACTACCCGGCAGGGCCGCATATTGAAAGTAATTACAAGTTGTTTCGCGACACCCTGGAAATGATTTCACGTAGTCGGACGGCATTGACAAGAAAGATGAAACTGGAAGTCCGTCGAAATCCGGCCGAAAAAGAGAGTGTTCGCAAAGAGGTGCAAACGGCCACAGAGAATTCTTATTTACGAATCGTTGCTCTTGGGGAGTTGCTATCTTTGGCAAGTGAACAAGATCCTTCTTTTTCCACCCTTTCATCTCATCTCGCTGCAGGTCAATCCGTTACAGAGCTTAGTCTTTTGTTTGTGGATCTTGGAGCGGACAGAAACCCGGTAGGCTATTCACCCGATTATGTGCCATTCGAGTTTCGTCCCGGAGGAACCGGGTTGACTAATTTCGAGCAGATCCTTGAAAGAGTCAGGTCTCCGAACGGACCTGTGAACCTGGCCTCTGTTGCTGAAAATCAGGCATGGAGCACCACTAGAGATTGGGAGAATCAGGAACATGAGCTGGAGGGTCAACTGATGAATCTGGTGCTCAGTCACAAAAGCCGACTCGCCGAAATATGCGGCGAAACGGCAGGCAGCGAACCGGACATTGAAAACTGTGGAGAAAACGGCGGGCAATTGCGCCTTGAACTGGATAACGTTGAGTTTGAACGAATGGGGGTGAAATTGGCGGCGCAACGAATCGAGAATCTTGGCGACCAAATAAGAATAGAAAACGACCGTGCACAAGCAGTGTTTGGGGTAAGGGAAGCTTCCATCAAAGTGATTTATCAAACCGGGGAAGCGATGGCTGCCTTAACTGTAATGGATAATCTGTTGGCGGGCCTGCAGCAGTTTCTTTCCATTGCCGCCAATGCACAGGCATGGAATGCGGGAGCACCCGTAGGGCTCGGGATTATGTCGATGGCCATTCAATTACAAAGAGGGTTACTTGCAGCAGAGAAGGATCGACTTCACGCCTTGGAAAAGGCGCGAATGGAGACAGCCACTCAGGAGATCGAGTTGATTAACTCGGCGGCGACAATAAAGACCCTTTTATTGCAAATGGAAACGTTGAAAATTGAGTCCATGATGCAATTTATCCGCATGACCCAGGCGATGACAAGGGCCAATGATTTGATGGCCAAGGTTGATCGGCTGTTGGCTGAGCGGGAAACCCTGGAGAATCATATTACCGAAAGCCCTTTCAATGACCCCGC
>JAABSF010000506.1 GCA_011390535.1 Deltaproteobacteria bacterium
ATGCCCACTACATCCAGCTGCAACCCTGATTCTGCAATTCTTTTTTGTACATCCAGTGCAATCTTCAGCATCAAAGGAGATGTTGCGAATAATAAGTGGGCCGCACCTCCACCTCCACCTCCACCTCCACCTTCACCTTCACCTTCACCTCCACCTTCACCTTCACCTCCACCTTTAATTTCGCCGGGGTTTTCAGGAGAGGTTGCTGATTCAGAACTGATTTGGGATGTTTGGGATATTTGAGATGATGTGCTTGTAAAAAGGTAGGCGCCACCGGGCTGGAAAGAGAAATTTGAAAGCTCTTCAATTATGGCGGGCTCGCGATGGAGCCTTACGTATGCTGGTGTAGACGTTGTTCCACTCTTTTTTTCACGAGTCATGCGATCAAGTAAGTAAAAAAGCAGCCCATGAGCTTCTTTCGGAGTTAACGGCTCATAAACCTCCATGTTGGGGATAGCTCTCATGAAAGCGACGTCGTTAATAGACTGATGGCTCTTCCCATCTGTGAAAAAATCCAATCCTGCATAATAACCTGCAAAAATGATGGGTAACTTCTCGGCTGCAGCGGCAAAGATCTGATCGTAGCTTCGCTTGAAGAAAGAAGCAAAGGTAGCAACAACAGGGACCCCTCCAGCCAGAGCCATGCCTGAGGCCGTGGAAACCGCGTCTTGTTCGCTGATTCCCATCTCATAAAAGCGTTGGGAGTACCCCAGCGCGAAAGGGGTAAGGCGACACGAGCTCTCCAGGTCGGCGTCGAGTACACATAACTCCGGATACTCCGTAGCCGCGTCCATCAACGCGTCTGAAAAGCCGGCCATTGTATTTTTCAATGTAGATGCCTTTTTGGAGAGCGCTTTGTACTCTTGGGTCGGTTTCAATTTCGGGCAGTTGTTTTTTCGCCAGTTTTCAATGGCAATGTTCAGCTCATCCGAACCTGTCTCACCGGCGAGTTGCAGCAGCATAGTGAGATAGGTTGCATCATCAGGGATCGCGGAATGCCATATACCCTCTCTCCTGGGAGTATCAATTCCCATTGTCGTGGCATCGGTGCCGTAACCTTTTAGGGTGTGAGCTATTAGAACGTGAGGGTGTCCGCTGCGGTGAATTTTCTGGATGGCACGAAAGATCTCTTCGTGGTTGTGACCGTTACATTCCATTACCTCAAGCCCGATCCCCTCGAAAACTATTTTCCAAGAGTCGGCGTCTTTTATATCGTCTGTTGTGCTGTCCGATTGCATTTTGTTACGATCAATGATGGGGACGCAGTTTGCTGCATTGTGACTTTTAAGTGAAAGAAAAGCCTCAAAGAGTTGGCCCTCTTGGAGCTCTCCGTCTCCAATTATGGCGTAAGCCTTATGTGAAGTTCTATTTCTTCTATAGGTGAGCGCCGCCCCGATGGCTTTGGAGAGCCCCTGACCAAGCGAGCCGCTGTCGGAATCCACCCCGGGAATGCTTCGTTCACTGTGCGCCGACAAACCGTCAAGCCTTTTGTACAAAAGCAGGTCCTGGTTTTTGATTATGTTGAGGGTGTTCAAGACACTATAGTGGCCGGGAGCGGCGTGTCCTTTAGACAAAAACAAGCTGCTGCGTTCTCTCATAGAAAGCTCGGTGTTCTCTATGAAGCCTGCATGGTAAAGAACCGTCAGAATGTCGATGCATGAAAAAGAACCGCCCAGCCAACCCCTTCCCGCTGATTTTAGTTCCGCCAGAGTTTGTATTCTTGCAACCGCCGCAATCTTCGCCAGCCCTTCAAAGCTGGATTTTGAAAGCAGCTCTCTGTTTCTTTGGGTTAGCTCTTGGATTATTCGGGGCTCTACTATAAAAGGTTTCATTTTCATCTGTGGGCTCTCCTTGAAAGAACGCTTTTTACCATAGATCATTATGTTTTGCAGAGCGGATTCAAATAATCGGTTTTTCGTCGCACATCTGTTGCAGAAACATTCAAGAGTACTGAACGCTCTTGAGGAGGGTTTTAATTGTTTTAACTGTTTTAATTGAAATGAGATTAACTCAATTGTATCACTGAGGTTGAAGAGGATATTTTTTGAGCTTCTTTTAATGTAGATATCAGGATAATAGATTCTTTATATCGGAAAAAGCTTCGTTATATCGGGATGTAGTCATTAGTTGTTTAAAAAGCTCCCGTAAACTGAACCGTTAACTGAACTGTAAGCTGAACCATAAACCGAACCGTTAGCTGAATTGTAAGCTGAACTATAAACCGAACTGTAATCTGAACTGTAAACCGAACAGAGAGTATTATGTCCGAGGAATTCCGGATTAAACAGGGAAATGCCTTTAATACCTTTAATGTCTCAAAACAAAGGATCCGTGTCCGGCGGAGGTTCTTGAAAATCTTATACTGGTCTCTTTCCATAGTGGGGATTCTGTCGGGGTTCTTTTTTTCAGCGTGTGCTTTGCAGCGGTGTGTTGTCTTTCCAAGGTGTTTTGTCAGAGAGCAATCTTTTAGGGGGAATCGCTATCCCGGGATGCAGAGGCTTTGGATTTCGTCTCCTCAGGGCAAGGTGGAAGCGTGGTTTGTCCCGGCAAGAAAACATGCAGCAGATGAAAGTCGAGCTCCCATTTCACCCGCAAGAGCACAATCCGAACCCAAGCCGAAAGATAGATCTGGGCTTAGAAGAAAACCCGCGGTTATTTATGCTCACGGTAACGCGGAGCTGATTGATCACTCCGACTCAGTTGTTCGTGGCTACACTCGTATGGGTGTACATGTGATGTTGTGTGAATATAGAGGTTATGGGCGATCCGCCGGGGCACCTTCACAGAAGAGGATTGTGGCTGATTTTGTCAAATGCAAAGATCGTCTCTCCGGCTTTTCGGAGGTGGATCCTGATCGAATTTTTTATCATGGCCGGTCTTTGGGAACGGGGGTAGTAAGTGGGTTAGCCCGTAAAAGGAAACCCTCCGCTTTGGTTCTGGAAGCACCATTTGTTTCAGTGGCTGCCATGATGGCAAAATATTTTATCCCCAGAGTGTTTGTGTTGGATCCTTTTGATAACCTTGCG
>JAABSF010000507.1 GCA_011390535.1 Deltaproteobacteria bacterium
CATAAGGGTAGACTTCATCTATGCAGGAACCGGCATCGCTCTGGAGTACGGCAGGCGGGGAGATGTGGACCTTGTAATTGTTCACTCCAAAGAAGAAGAGGAAAAATTTGTGTCCAACGGCTACGGCATAAAAAGAATTCCTTTTGCATACAACCACTTCATCATCGTCGGGCCGAAAAATGACCCCGCATCAATCAACTCTATGACGCCCAAAGAAGCATTTAAGCAACTTTACGAACAACGAAAAGAGAGTTTCATTTCAAGGGGAGACGACTCGGGGACCCACAATAAAGAAAAGGCCATCTGGAAAAGCGCAGGATATGATTACGACAAGGTTAGAAAATCCGGCAAATGGTATATCGAGGCGGGTAAAGGTATGGGCCCCTTGTTGCTCATGGCGAGCGAAAAACAGGCATATGCATTGAGCGATATTGCCACTTTTACGGCTTACAAAGGAAAACTCGACCTTGAAAAGATAATCGCCGGAGGAGATGTCATGCTGAATGTGTACTCCGTTATCGCATGTAATCCAAAGAAAAATCCGGGGGTAAATGCAAAGGCAGCCGAAACATTCATCCGGTTCCTGACCAAACCCGAAACCTTAGAAAAAATAAACAACTACCGCGCCGAGGAATACGGAATGAGTCTCTTCAAAAAGATCAATGGCGCATCCAAAAGTGCTTTATAGGCGTCTATAGGCTTTTACAGACTTTTTCGGGCTTTTACTCTTTTTCAGGTTTTTACTGTCTTTTTCAGGTTTTTACTGTCTTTTTCAGGCTTTTACTGTCTTTTTCAGGCTTTTACTGTCTTTTTCAGGCTTTTTTAAGGAAACAAGAATTGGAAGACATCCGTCAAGGTTTCTGTACCGCGATTCGCCTCATCTTAACGCTCGATCCCGAGGTCGTCGAGATATCAGTATTTTCGCTGCGCATTGCGATAACATCTACAATCATTTCATCTTTGTTTTGCCTGCCCCTCGCAAGCATCATCCACTTCAACAAATTCCCCGGCAAAAGACTCCTGATAAACATAATTCAAACACTCTACAGCGTCCCTACAGTTGTGGTGGGGCTGTTTGTGTTTGTAACTTTTTCACGCACGGGTCCCCTCGGAAACCTTGAACTCTTGTTCACCCCAACAGTAATGATTATCGGACAAGCTCTTTTGATTTCACCAGTCCTTCTGGGCTTGACTATAAGCAACCTGAAAAGTGTAGATAGCGCTCTTGCCGATACGGCCAAAGCTCTGGGAGCAAGTCCGATACAAACCTCCATCGCCATAATTAGAGAAGCCAGATACTCTATGATCTCCGCCATAGCGCTAAGTTTCGGCCGCGCTGTCTCTGAGGTCGGGCTGGCCATCATGGTCGGCGGGAATATCAAGGGTTTTACCAGAACCCTTACCACAGCCATTTCGCTGGAAACATCGAAAGGCAACGTGGAACTCTCCATGGCCCTGGGCATTATCCTCCTGGCTGCGGCCCTTGTGACTAACATAGCTGCAAACAGGCTCCAACAGTCATAAAAGCCAATTAGAAAGAACCCATGACCTACGATAATAAAAAGAATCCAACCTCTGAGATATTGTTGAAAACTTCAAACCTGTCCAAGCAGTTCGGGAAAACAAGAGTTCTTGACGACGTTAACTTGACTGTCTCCCATGGAGATTTCTATGCTCTCATCGGACCCAGCGGTTCGGGAAAGACTACCCTACTGAGATTGATTGATATGCTGGAAACCCCCACAGAAGGCAGGATTTTTTTCGAAGACACCGACACCGGCTCATCAAGGCGCCGCAGGCTGGAGCTCCGAAGACAAAGCGCGTTTATTCTTCAAAAACCTGCCGTCTTTGATATGAGCGTATTCGATAACGTAGCATGTGGGCTCAAGTGGCGGAGGATTAAGCCACGTTCAAAAATCAAGCTGATGGTCTCCAAAATGCTTGCCAAAACATGTCTCACACATCTTGCAGAAAAAAACGCAAAAACCCTCTCCGGAGGTGAAATGCAGAGAGTTGCCATCGCGCGCGCGCTTATCCTTGAACCCCGGCTCCTGCTTATGGACGAACCTACCGCAAACCTTGACCCTCCCTCAGTGAAGCAAACCGAGGAGCTTCTCCAAGCTAATATATCGGGGAAGGACATCACGGTCATAATGGCCACGCATGATTTCGCTCAGGGCCGCCGTCTTGCAAACAAGATCGGATTATTAATGAATGGGTCTCTTGTACAACAGGGCGACGTAGAAGACGTTTTTCGCTCTCCATGCAATTCGGACGCCGCTCAATTCATGGGAGTTGAGCATTTTCTTTCAGAAAATAAATGCAGGGATAAATGAACCTTGTCGTCTTCGTGTGCGCTGTTTCTCCCTTTCGTCCTCCAAATCTGTCCATTATGGGCCTCCACCGGACCATTTCTCTTCCACCTCTCCCCAGTTATCTGCGTTTCTTCTTCTTCAACAGCCTCTTGAACTATGGTATTCTTTTTCTAAATGATCAAAAGGGCTTTTAAAATGACTAACCGCTGATTGGGTGACCGTGCAATCAAGAGATGTAGACAAAATACAAGGCAAAAAAAAGGTACGAATTAACAGGGGAATTTCAGGAAGCCCTCAAGTCTTTTTCAACAGGTCGATCGTCCATGTCAAAGGTCCCCGCAGAGTACCAATGTTATCTCGCTGTGAGTGGTAATAAGGAATATTAAAATGAACCTCGAAATAGCGCTGCTGTTCCTGCGTCGTAGCGCCTTGCATCCAGAGCCGCCACGGTTTCGGCTCCTCGGTGCATCATTTGGAAACAGGCTCTATTTAATGAATGGGGGATTGGAATGTCCATAATCCATAATCAGGGTTCGTTTATATGTGTGGTTGTTTTTGTTCTCTCAGCCATGGTTTCCGGATGCAAGGATTGCTCAAAGAAGAAATCCCCAAAAGTGCTCAGGACCCATTTGGCTGATCCAAGAGCCCACTGTAGACTCAAAATCCCGGCCTGCTGCAAGGACCATGACGACTGGACCAATGCATGTAT
>JAABSF010000508.1 GCA_011390535.1 Deltaproteobacteria bacterium
CCTACAAACGCGAACACCAAAGTGAGCAAGGGTAACATAACCAGCGAAGCCAAAATCCTGGGGCACACGAGATATTGTATGGGGTTCACCGACATTGTGTGCAATGCATCTATCTGCTCGGTGATCCGCATTGACCCCAACTCAGTCGCCATGGCTGAACCGGCCCTCGCCGTCAACATCACGCCGGCAAGCACGGGAGCCAACTCACGACAGAGCGCAATCGCTACAGTTGACCCTACGAGCGCTTCAGCTTGAAACAACCTGAAGGCCGACACTGTCTGCAAGCTGAAAGCCGCCCCGACAAACACCCCTACAAGAGTAACGATTCCAAGTGAGTCCACCCCGACCATCTCCATTGCACGGAGATACTGTCTCCAGCGGAAAGGCCGGCGCACAAACCAACGAGCCGCAGAGCCAAACATCATCACCGTATTCCCAATCTCTTCCAAGAGGCTCAGCGGTGTCTTCAAGACAGCATCAGCCGCCCTAACCAAGAAGCCGGCGCGCTCTTCCACATTCTCATCCGAGCGTTTTTCATTTCCTGCCTTGGATACCTTCTCGTTAACCCGACTATCGCCCGGACTCGAGCTGTGTCCTTCGCCGCGCCCATTCTCTACCGAACCGGGGTTGTCCGAATGTCCGGACCCCTCATAGGAATCTCCGCGATTTGGCTTATTACTATTCTTCTTTGGCATCCCGTCGAATCCGAACACAAGTATACAATAAAAACAAGCAGACCGTTGCTTTCCGGACAATTATCAACGGGCTGCATCCGTGTCAACGAACATGCTTAATCAAGCCGGGGGTTGTGCAAATATGTACAGGTCGGGATTAAAAGGTTGCCTTTTCTGCAATCACCACCAGCTTATTCAAAAGGTATAGAAAAAACACTCCTTTTGAAATGGAAATATTCCATGTAATTGAGATACACACAAAGACTCACAAAGGAGTTTTTAAGGACATTCAGACAATGCAAACTTACGATATGGAGCTCTTGACCGATTTATACGAACTGACTATGGCTGCAGCGTATCACAAACAGAAAATGTCTGAGCCTGCCGTATTCAGCCTTTTCATTCGAGCCTACCCTCCCAACAGGGGTTATTTCATAAACGCTGGTCTGGAAGATGTGCTGTCTTATTTGGAATCCTTTGAGTTCAAACAAGAGGACCTCGATTATCTGGAAACAACAGGGCTCTTCTCCACCGACTTCCTTCACTATTTGGGATCACTCCGTTTCACCGGTCACGTTCGTGCAATGAGTGAAGGACGATTATTCTTTGAAGACGAGCCCATTTTAGAGGTTACAGCTCCCATAATAGAGGCACAAATAATCGAGAGTTACGTGGTAAACATAATGAACCTGCAAGTGCTCCTGGCTACAAAGGCAAGCCGTTGTGTAGAGGCGGCTCAGGGGAGAGGGTTAATTGATTTCTCACTCCGTCGCACACAAGGCCCAATTAGCAGCTTAAGAGTCGCCAGATCATGTTATCTGGCAGGCATGAAAGGGACCAGCAATGTTTTGGCGGGAAAACTTTATGGGATCCCTGTTTCCGGAACAATGGCCCATTCCTTTGTAACAAGCTTTTCAGATGAAATGGATGCCTTTCGAGCTTTCGCCCACACATTCCCATCCAACACTGTGCTGTTGATAGACACCTATGACACCATAAAGGGGGCGAAAAAAGCCGTGCAAATAGCCCGAGAGATGGCGGATCAAGGCCAAGCACTGAAAGGCGTGCGATTGGACAGCGGTGACATGGCTGAGCTGAGCAAAAAAGTAAGAGAAATCTTGGATAGAGGAGGATTTCCGGATGTGTCCATATTCGCCAGCGGTGGATTCGACGAGTTCAAAATCAGAGACGTAATACAGCAAGGTGCAAAGATAGATGCTTTTGGTGTTGGTACTAAAATGGGTGTATCCGCAGACGCTCCCTACTCCGATATGGCATACAAGCTGGTTAAATACGGGGACCGCCCGGTGTTGAAATTAAGCTCGGGTAAAATGACGTTAGCGGATGAGAAACAGGTTTTCAGAACACACGAAGACGGCCTGATGGTTAAAGACACAATAGCCCTGAAAGATGAAAAGATCAGCGGTGAACCCTTACTGAACCTGGTAATGGAAGAAGGGAAACGAAGCTCTGAACCTGAACCGCTGGAAAACATCAAAAACCGTTGCAGAGAGGAATTGAGCAAACTGGATAAAAGTTACAAAGCCATCCAAAATCCCGCGACCTATCCAGTAGAGCTAAGCCGCAAGCTGGATCTACTGCAAGCGGATATGGTAAACAAAGTTACCCAACGGGAAATTGTTGAGAGTTGAAAGCTAAAACAAAAACAAAAACACCCTGAGAATCAAGGGTCGGGTGCGGTTGTGTTTTTGTGTCAAGTGAGCTAAAAAGCTCCGGTCCGGTCCCGAGAGGTACCGCACAAAAACAAAGAAACGGATCGGTGGAGATGCCCCCTTAAGGGCCTAAGTGAAAGAGATTGAACAAACAGCCATGAGCAAGCGATCAAAAAGCTACTTTGAAGTTCATTATCGCGACCCTGTCGAAGAAAAAATAGTTACTCTAAAGGCCGCAAAGATTGAGGACTCAAGCTTGGGGTTAAGCTTCATTCGGCTCTCGGATTTCTTTTTCGACACATCTTCTCTTGTGATAAAACCGGAAGAAGAGAATATGCAGAAGCGTTTTGAGCGGATTAAAAGCTTGCATCTCTCCATCTACTCAATTGTCTCCATTGCTGAAGTCGGCAAAGAGCAAGAGAGCCTGTCGTTCCAAAATGATCGATCCAATTTGGTGGTTCTTCCGGGAGCCAAGCCACCACAGGATCCTTCCAATAAAGAAAAAACTTGAGCCCTTAACGATCATGAAAGAATATACGTTTTATGCGCCCTGCCCCGCCGGCCTGGAAAATCTCTTATGTAAAGAGCTCGAAGAGCTGGGTGCTAAAAATGTGCGCCCGGATGGATTTGGAGCACGGTTTAAAGGGAATGTCGAAATCGGCATCC
>JAABSF010000509.1 GCA_011390535.1 Deltaproteobacteria bacterium
CGACGCTCTTCCGATCTGATCACACCTGTGGGATCAACGTCCACATTATAAGGTTGATCAGCCGGCTATTTGTCCGGCTAAAACCAGCAATGATTCTACCGATTTGCCCTCTTCTTGAACCTTCTTCAGGCCTGAGTCCAGCTCACCTTTATCCAGCCAGAGGCCTCGGCAGGAGTCACAGAAATCGATCAAAATATTCCCAAACCTTACTTCTCTTAGCTTCCCGTCGCACGCTGGGCAATGGATCGTTGTGTCATCGGGAACCGGTGGAACTTTAGGGTCTACGCCTAGAATCTTTTTTAAATCAGTCAGCTCTTCTGCAGAGCGGGTGCCCAGTTTTTCGAGCTCTCCCCGATCAAGCCACAGCCCACCGCAGCTTGGGCAATGATCCACTTCCACCCCGGCGATGGTGGACCTGTCTAAAACATTTGTACACTTTACGCACACGATATTTTCTGTGACCATGTTCTCTCCTTGAGCGCGTGATGTTTAGTTCTGCTATACTCAAAGCTCTCAAAGCCGGAATAAACCGTTATTGATTGAGTTTTTTTGATAATGCCAACCCTTTTGTGGTTGTCAACTATCAAACTTTCATTTGGTTTTTTTATCCGGTAAACTGTTCAATCCTTGGCAATATTCATCATGAGTGGGTGTGAAAAACATGAGAAGCAGTGAAAATAAAAAAGAGACCGCCTGGCATGCTCTTGATGCTGATGAAGTGTTGAGCCGATTGGGGACCAACCAAGATGGGCTTAATAGTCAAGAAGCCAAGGAGAGGTTGGAAAAAAACGGCCCCAACAGGCTTCCATACAATCCGGGGGAGGGGCCGGTCCTGCGGTTTTTAAAGCAGTTCCATAATATCCTCATTTACATATTGATTGTTGCTGCCGTTGTTACTGGGGTGTTGGGACATTTTTTGGATACCGGTGTAATAGCAGGCGTTGTTCTGATAAATGCACTGATCGGGTTCATTCAGGAGGGGAAGGCCGAAAAAGCTCTGGATGCCATTCGAGGGATGCTCTCCCAGGAGTCACGGGTGCTGCGTGACGGTGATGAGATAATGATCGAGGCACATGAGCTTGTTGATGGTGATGTGGTGTTGCTTCAAGCTGGAGAAAAAGTGCCCGCTGATTTGAGGCTCCTGAAGAGCCGAGATCTGAAAATCGAAGAGGCCGTCTTAACCGGAGAG
>JAABSF010000510.1 GCA_011390535.1 Deltaproteobacteria bacterium
GTCGGTGGCTTCATCCAAGAATGTACAGCCGGTGGAAGAGAAAACAGCCCTTGGGGATCGAGGATGCATGGCTTTTTCAGGCACCCTGGTGACTTATGGTGCGGGTGTAGGCGTGGTGGTTTCTACCGGGGCACACACGGAGTTGGGCAAAATCAACGAGATGCTGGGGAGTGTGGAGAAGGTCACCACTCCGCTTCTGCGACAAATGACGAAGTTCGGGCACGCTCTTTCATTTGTGATATTGGGCCTGGCGGCGGTTGCTTTTTTTTACGGATGGTTGGTCATGGGCCAGAGCTCCGGGGAGATGTTTCTGGCCGCCGTTGCTCTCTCCATCGCCGCCATCCCCGAGGGGTTGCCGGCGATAATGACGATAACCCTGGCCATAGGTGTTAGGCGTATGGCCCAGAGGCACGCTATTATTAGAAATCTTCCCTCAGTGGATACTCTCGGATCCGTGACAGTCATCTGTTCCGACAAGACCGGGACATTGACCCGCAATGAGATGACCGTGACTTCCATCATCTTGGCGGATAAAACAATCTCAGTGGGAGGGGCTGGATACGAACCTACCGGGAGCTTCGAATACGAAGGCGGGCAAGGGCTGGTCGAAAGCGACGGCAAAGACACCAGTGACGAGCCCGAAAAAAGCAAAGCTTTAGATGATCTGTCACCAGATCTGCGGAAGCTTCTCAGCACGGGTATGTTGTGTACGAAATCACATCTCAGAGAGGAGGGGAATGAGTGGAGACTGGAAGGGGCTCCAACGGACGGAGCTGTTTTAGTGGTGGCCATGAAGGCGGGGTTGGATCGAGATGAGCTGCAAGCTCGGTTTCCGGTAGTTGATTCGATTCCTTTTGCGTCTGAGAATAAATTTTCCGCGCGTCTTGTCCGCACACCGGAAGCCGGAGGGCGCATTGTCATGATGGGCGCTCCCGACGCACTATTAGATAGATGTGAAAACGAACAACATGGAGCAGAGATAAGATCTTTAGAGAGAGACAAGTGGAGAAAACATCTTGAAGAGCAAGCCTCTCGTGGTTTGCGGGTTCTTGGGATCGCCTTTAAAAACCTGGACACCGTCCCCGACTCCCTCCAAGTGGAAGATGTAGCGGGAGAGATGGTTTTGGCAGGGATGGTCGGGATCATCGATCCGCCCCGACGGGAGGCCATCGATGCAGTTGCTGAATGCAAAAGCGCGGGTATTCGCGTTGTAATGATTACCGGGGATCATAAATTGACGGCTAAGGCTATAGCGGGACAGGTTGGTATCCAGAATGAAAATGTACACACAGGGGCGGAGCTGGAAGAGGCTTCTGATGAAGATCTGCGAGCGTGGGTGCGGGATACAAGTGTTTACGCCCGTGTAAGCCCTGAGCACAAACTCCGTTTAGTGAAAGCTTTGCAGGCGGAGGGTGCGGTCGTCGCCATGACCGGAGACGGTGTAAACGATGCACCGGCCATCAGGCGCGCCGATGTAGGGGTCGGAATGGGTATCACCGGCACCGAGGTTACAAAAGAGGCCGCCGACATGGTTCTAACCGATGATAATTTTGCGTCCATAACCCACGCAGTGGAGGAGGGGCGCACAGTTTACGACAACCTCAGGAAATCAATACTATTCATTTTACCCACTAACGGAGGTGAGGCGTTAACCCTTTTGGCGGCGATTGTGCTTGGTCGAAGTCTCCCTTTGACCGCGGCTCAGATTCTGTGGGTCAACATGGTCACCGCTGTGACTCTAGCTCTGGCACTGGCCTTTGAGCCCGCCGAAAAGGACATAATGGAGCGCCCCCCTCGTCCGGTAAATGCCTCG
>JAABSF010000511.1 GCA_011390535.1 Deltaproteobacteria bacterium
GTATTCACCATTTACATCGTTTCCTTGACCGTCATTGTCACAACCGGACGAGAGAACAAGCCCCGCAAAACTAATCACCATGACAATTACTTTTGTAAGATGATGGATTTTCAAATATGCCGGTAATTTCATTTTTCTCCTCCTTTCTTTTCAATAAAAAGCTATTAAACCGTTACAACTTCTATTCTTCTGTTATTAACAACTCTTCTTTACGACGGTCTTCTTCATCCAGCTCATCTTCAGGACTCTCTTCCAGCTCTTCCAACTCAGGCTGAGGTCTTTGAGCAGCCTCTTCAAGAAACCGCACACCTAGTTCTTCAGGTTCAAGGGTTAAGTCCTTATACCTGGGAGGCCCACCCGGATCCGGAGGTGTTCCCGGCTTGGCACCCTTTGCCGCCTTGAAGCTTGCTTGAGACGCCCCGGTGAACTCATCAAAATCCGGCTCTTTTTCCGAGCCACCTGGTTCGTGTTCCGTTAATCCTCCGGTCCCTGTTCCTCCATGAGAACCGGACTGAGGCACCTTTGGCTCTGTCTTTCTTTTCTTATTCTTATTCTTCATGATCGGCCTACCTTCTCGACGTGCAATTTTACCGCACTCTTCTTGGATTGATTTTTTCTTGCTCTCAACTGCTCTCTCAACTGCTCTCTCGACTGTTCTCTCGACTGTTCTCTCGACTGTTCTCTCGACTGTTCTCTCAACTGTTCTCTCGACTGCTCTCTCAACTGCTCTCTCGACTGTTCTCTCAACAGTTCTCTTTTTCTCTTCTTCAATGATGCGAAACTTATGCCAGGACACATATTCTGCTCACCTTACTTGTTGTGATTCAGCCGGTTTTTAACAAAATGTTTCCTTTTTAAAACAACCCATAAATCGTTTGAGGAGCTGTGAGATTTCTGGATACGGCCGGATACAGTGCATGAACTCCATATCGAGTCCATGGCTGCTGTGACCCATTTTCCAAAAACCAGTATGGCAAGAAAAGATACCCAGATACTGCAATAGAAAAACAACAGGGGAATATCGGCTGAGCTATTCCTGAGGTTCAGGACAAATCCGACCAGCCGGGAAAAGGTAGTGGCTGATCTTGTTGCCACCGGAAAATCAAATCCCCGGATAATCGAGTAGCATTTTCTCGTTCTTCTAAAATATTGTTTTCTATTTTACCAATATTTTTAGATACTTATAGCGCTTCAAAGCAATATTTTTGAGATGGCACACTTATTGCTCACTCCCAAATCGATTATCAAAAATGTTTTCTATCCCGAAAAGGGAAAATGCTCGGAGGAGAAAGCCATGAAGACCGGAAACTCAAAACTCAGTGGATTGACACTAGCGGTGCTGCTCACAATGAGCGCGTGCCTTTTTTCCGCCTGCGCTGTCGGTGACGGCGAGTCCGATGAAAATCAACGCACAACACCTGCCGGGTGTCAGTCAGGCAAATGCGACGGCTTTGGAGATGAGATTAAACAAAGCCCCTACATCATCGACATGGATAAAGCCAATGAGATTTGGCCCTCCTCTATCCCTGCCGCTACAGCCGAGGATCTGTTTTCGGTGCTGGTGGTCTTAAGTGAAGATGTTCAGCTCAAGGCTCCCACTCATTTGTTCGGAGTACCTGTAAACGTTATTCCTTATTCCAACGATGACAATGTCAGCGATGCATCCGGAAAACATGTCCCCAAAGGCGACGAAATGATAGCTGAATATTTCGCCCCCGGAGAGATCGGCTTCGCCATAAAACACCACCGTCCATCCCACAGAAAGCTGGATGCTTTGGGTGATAACCCTAATCAAATGAAAGAGCATCTGAAGCTTCAAGACACTCACATCGCCATCGTCGTCGGGGTTTATCGTGACGGAGAACCCGGTGCCATCACCATTAATAACCCCCAAAGCTATGAAAACGGCTACTTCGGTTCTCCAAGCTATCCGATGATCTTCGTGCGGCCGAATTATCCCGAATACTTGCCGCAAGAACATAAGGCCGCCTTCAACGACAACATCAGGACAATGATGCTCGGCTTCAACGCCGTGTCCAACTTCCCGGGAGACTACAACGGCGGAGATCCCCTCGCGGCCCACACCCCTGAAAAAGTCCGGGAACATACAGCCATGATGATTCGCGCCATCACCGGCGATCAGGAAGCCATCCAGTGGTTCAAAGATCCGGCTCACATGATGTATTGCTCCGAGCTGGCCACCGTCGCCACCAGCGCAGGCCTGCTCGTTCCCTTAAACGAAGAGACCGTAGTTCCCATGGTAGGCAGAGACACATGGGAGGCTTTCGTCTCAGAGATCGGGAGACATAACATGGGCCAGGGTTCGGCGTTCACTGAGATGAACGACAACCCCAGAGTGCAAATGGTCGAGGCTGCCGTGGCGCCCGATGATTTGCAACCCTGCCCTGAATACGCACCCGAACACATTAGAGATGAACTCCGCCGGAGAATAGCTTTTCAGCCCATGACTATGGCGGACATTGTAGAGCAGTTCATGAGAACCCACATCCCAAGAGAGCTCGTCGGCGAACAGACCGCACCCGCCCAGGGAGCCATGCTGAAAGCAATGAAACCCGGGCTCTATGAAGCCATGGCCATGGATCAACTCCCCAACGACGACCCTCGTAAAATGGCGGCGGATGGGCTCTTCGATCAAATCGTGGAAGTTGTCTCCACACCCCATGAAGATTACCAAGCATTTCGCGCCGCACTGGAGCCCCTCCTGGAACAAGCGCGGCAGATGACCGGCCCCAGAGACGACACAGGCACCGGCCTGTTCGTGCCCCCAAGCTTGCTGCATGTCACGGCTCAAGGCAAAATGGATGGCGGCCTCCTTGGGCTGGAATATGTTGGTCACGGAGTTCACTACTCCGCTGTCCGGCTGGCGGAAGATACCGACACAGATACCGACGCGGATACGGACACCGACCCGGACTCCGACTCAGACGATGATCAACCCGCGCAAGACAGCTGCCAAGCGAGCTGCGACGGAGCAAGCCCTGATGGTAGCT
>JAABSF010000512.1 GCA_011390535.1 Deltaproteobacteria bacterium
TGTAACCGATCATAAGCATAAGCACTTGCGGGGTCGTCTGAGTTGGAGTGTACATGGAGATATCGGCCCACAAGGATTAAATCCGGAAAAAACTCACTTTTTCTGAGCTTTACCATAGCTTTCGTGCCTTTAACTGCTTCTCTCATCATTTTGAGTTGCGGGTGATTTTTCCACGCTTTTTCCAGGTAAATTTTCAGCGAAAGGAGTTTTTCTTTTGCTTCGGTTAAGGGGGTTCGATCAACATCGTATCTAAGAGATTTATCTGAACCCTTCTTGCCGGCTTTTCCCGCCAGCGCGTTCAGGCCTGCCAAGGCGACCGACTCTACTTCTTTTGCGTCCAGTTTCCAACTCTCTACTTGGGTCTTTAATATTAGGAGACGGAATTTGTCACCCAAGGAAGCATCTCCTTCGTCGGACTCAAGTTCCTTTTCCACCCGCTTAATGGCTTTATTTAAAACCGGCCACCCTTCATTGAGGGTATAAAGCATCTCTCTGGCCATCTTTACACCCCAGTATGCCTTTCTAGCTGTCTTTTCCATTGATAAGGCGATCTCATCAGCTTTGTATCTGCCCGCTCTTTTTTGCGCTCTGGCGGCGGTAAGAGCGAACCCTCTCTTCCAAAAGGCAGAGAGAGGCAGCCCCAGTTTCACTTGGAGCCGGGTGTACACTCCGTCGATGCTGTAATCGTCCAGATTTACATCTTTATCGGTTGTGACGCAGTATCGGTTTTTGTTCGAAATGCCATCCACCTTTTCGTCCATCCATGCTTGTTTTTCTGCTTCCGTCCATGTAGAGGGGAGAAATTCTTCAGGTACCCTGCAATGATATTTAGGTGTCGGCGCGATGGAGGCTGACATCTCGCCTCTGGGTAACCATGACCATTTTGCAGCGAATATGTCGGCGTCGAATTTTTTCAGGTGCGCTCTTGAGAGACGCAGAGACGGATTGTTACGCCGGACCAAATCAAGCCACTCAGAAAGTTTCAACTCCCTTGTTTTTCCTGCTTCTTCGTTGGTAGTGGTTAAGCTTTTTTTTATTGAGGCTTCTGTTTCAGATCTTTTCACTTTGTCCGATTTGGCTGTCCGGTTTTTATCTCGCATTTTAAAATCGGAGCTTTCGCCTCTTAGAGTTTCGGCAGATACACAAACTGAGAAAAAAAACGACAAGACCCAAATCCATCGAAAAAATGATCTCCACACTTTTTGTGAACGGTACTTCCAATCCAGCACTGGACTGGTGCAGTGCGCATATAAGCCCTCATAAGGGTGCATAGACTGCTCCTTTAGTTTAGCCGGTTCAGGTCTATCTGATATCCAGGGCGCTCGGGGCTCGCATCCATCAATGGCTCCACTTTTTCCAGCAGCCGTCTTCCTTCTTCGCGCAATCCAATGGCTAGAGCTAATCTTCCGAGGTGATATGCAGCGTCTCCGAAGTTTGGGTCTTTCTCGACAGTGTCTAAAAGTCTTTCCAGGATTCCCAGCATCTTGTCTGAATGTTGGACCTCAAAAGATTCTTCCAGGATGCCGTTAATTTGGAGTTGTATTCTCGTTTCGAGATAATCCACCGCTACACCGGATTGCCCTAAACTCTGCGCTCGTTGTAATGCACGCCGGGCACCTTCTATCTCATCGCAATATAGTAATGTTCTGGCCAAATGCAGATATGCATCGCCGCTTTCCGGCTCGGACTTCACTGCGTGCATGGCGGCGATCAGCGCGTTTTTTGGTCTATTTTGCAGGAGCCAGGCCTCTATGGAAGCCGACGCTTCGATAACCGGATATTCGGAATAAGCAATATTCCTCTGGTGGGGGATGCGAACGTAAACTGCATTGAGTCTCTTTTTAACCAACTCAAGCCGTCTTTTCCTGTTTCTTCGGCCCAGAGGCTTCAGTTTCATCCACAATAGAATAAAACCACCGGTGAGGGCCATGAGAATAATGAGGGTCATTAAGACCATATACAGAGTAATCATTTGTGCCTATCGCCTATGCTACATTACACCCACTCGGGGAGTTTCGCCGTACACAATGTACCAACGTCCCTCTATTTTTTTCCACAATAATGACCATCGCAACAGCAATGAGCCTCGTGGGCCGAGATATCTCAGGTTTATTCTGGTTACCACCACCATGGAAGCGCTACGGCCATCCTCTTTCATTTTTACATCGATGTTCCTTATCTCCAACCCGGTGACTCCATGAGTGTTCATAGCCTCGCGAGCCAACTCCATGGATTCTTCTTTGTCAAGGCTCCTGCCTTGGAACTCGCCCTTGAAATCCTCGGAAATCATGGACTCCAAAACATCCAAACGCTCGTTTTTGACATCTGCTGCGATAGAATTTACCGCCTTGATAAGTTTTTCCCGGTCGGTCTCCACCATAGCCTCTACTGCGAATACCAAGCCTCCTGCAAGAATGGGTACGAGCAGCCATTTTGCCTTGCTGTTGTCGGAAGAGCGCCACCAGAAGATGAGCAAGAATATCTCGATGGCTACCAGCATCACATATACCCAAAATGGATCTTCAAAAAAAAGCTCTCGCAAATCGATTTCTTCCCTTCTTTAGTCGCGTCAAACCCACTGTTGCCTCAAACGCGCTGTTGCCTCAAACGCGCTGTTGCGTCAAAGGTGCGGTTTTATGAATTAGGACTATCCACTCGGCCCATGCTGCGACTTTTGGCCACGGCCTATGTCCACATTATACCCAACTATGGAAAACCCCGCCTTTCCATCAAACCCAACAGGCGCTTATTCATGTTGCAAAAAACGATTCAAAACTATGTGCCCCGAAATATAGCTTTAAAACACGTCGGTATCCATAACTTCTTTTTTACAGTGCTATTTTTCGGTTCCCTTGGTCAGAACCATATATTCGCTATAAATACCGCCGCTATTATCCCTGCCAGATCTGCGAGCAGGGCGGAAGGGAGTGCGTGCCTGGTTCGGCGTATTCCGATGGAGCCGAAATAGACTGCAAGTACATAGAAGGTTGTCTCAGTT
>JAABSF010000057.1 GCA_011390535.1 Deltaproteobacteria bacterium
TACGGCCTCATGGTGTAGAGCTTCATGAGTGATTAAGGAACTGTCCTTGTATAGTTTAAAAAAGCTTCTGCCTCTAATTTTGGTTTTGGTGCTGATAGTCTTGCTAACCGGTGCGTTGGTCTTTTTTATGGGGCCGAAAGTAGGCATAAACGATCAAAGAATAGATGTCGCCGTGAGCGTTTTGCCACAGGCTCAAGTGGTGGAGAGGGTGGGTGGGGAGCGTGTGCGTGTTACGGTGATGATCCCCCCCGGGAAGAGCCCTCAGACATATTCGCCCAGCCCGGAGCAACTAAGACGATTCGCTGCGGCGAGGTTGTATTTTAAAGTCGGTCACCCTTTGTTTCCCTTTGAGAATGCCCATTTTGATAGGTTGATTAAGGTCAATAAAAACATCTTAGTGGTGGATGGGGGAGAATGCGGAAAGCTTCTGCCTCATGATGCTCATCTTTGGTTGAGCCCTGGTTTTGTAGCCGGGCATGTCCGCTTGATTCGAGATGCGTTGATCAAGATAGATCCTGAAGGAAAAGGGTTTTATAAAGAGAATGCCCGAGCTTTTTTAGATGAAATAGAGGCGCTTGGCAGCGAGTTGAAAAGAAGATTGGGCCCGTACCGGGGAAGAAAATTTTTTGTCTATCACCCGGCGTGGGGCTATTTTGCGAGAGAGTTTGGTCTGGTGCAAAGGGCCCTCCAGAAACATAACAAGGCTCCCGGCCCGAAAGATATGGAGAGGTTTATTCAGGAGTTGAAAGAAGAGAACGCGAAGATTATTTTTGTTCAAGAACAATTTGATCAAAGACATGCTGACATTGTCGCTCGGGCGATTGGTGGAGAGGTGAAGGCTTTGGATCCTTTGGCGAGGGACTGGTTAAACAACATGCGCGAAGTGGGTCGCGAGCTGGAAAAGGCGTTGAAGTGAGCAAGGATGAGAGTAAAGAGCCCGTGGTTCGAATTCGGGACGTTGATTTTTCATACGGGGACCGGAAAGTTCTGTGGGATGTCAATCTTACAGTGCGTGAGAATGAATACCTGGGCATAATCGGCCCTAACGGGGGTGGGAAATCCACGCTTTTGAAAATATTGGTTGGTCTTATTAAACCGGATAAAGGAAAAGTGGAGGTTTTGGGCACCGCACCAAAATCCGCTGTATCTCATTTAGGGTATGTGCCACAAGAAACTTTGTCGGATCTGGATTTTCCAGCAACGGTTTTGGACGTGGTTCTTATGGGAAGGACGGCAAGGAGGGGCTTGTTTAAAAGGTATTCGGCCCTTGACAGAGAAAAGGCCGACCGGGCGATTGAGAAAGTTCATATCCAAGATCTGGTAGAGAGACAAATCGGAGAACTTTCGGGAGGGCAAAGACAAAGAGTGTATATAGCTCGGGCGCTGGCAACAGAGCCGCGTCTATTAATTTTGGATGAGCCGACTGCGGCATTGGATGAAAATATAGGGAGGAGCCTTTATGGTCTGTTGGATGAATTGAAGAAGTCCATAACTGTCATAATGGTGACTCATGATATGAGCGTGATCTCCAGGACGGTCTCTTCGGTTGCGTGTCTTTGTGGCACGGTTTTCTCTCATGGAGATGGAAAGACCGTTGATCCGGATACACTCGAGAAGGTCTACGGTTGTCCCATTGATCTTATCGCCCACGGATCGGTTCCGCACAGGGTGCTCTCAGCTCATGGCCGCGAGGGATGAGGAGTATGGTTTTTTCTAAAACAGGAGTGTTTTGGTATGCTTGAGGTGTTTCGGCTGGAGTTCATGCAAAACGCTTTGGCTGCAGGGCTGTTGGCCAGTATAGCCTGTGGAATCATCGGGACCTATGTTGTGGTAAAACGTATCGTGTTTATCAGCGGTGGTATCTCACATACAGCATACGGCGGAGTTGGGTTGGGTTATTTGCTGGGCATCTCTCCTCTTCTTGGTGCCACAGGCTTTGCGCTTCTGGCGTCGGTCATCATCGGAATCGCCGGTCTAAGGTTGAAGACCTCTTCAGATACAATTATAGGAATGATCTGGGCTGTTGGCATGGCTTTTGGAATTCTGTTCGTGAGCATGGCACCAGGCGCCACTCCTGAATTGATGACTTATTTATTTGGTAATGTTCTTATGGTGCCGAAAAGTGATGTCTATTTGATGGTGATATTGGTGATGGTGATAGTCGTCGTCGTGGTTTCTCTATACAAAGAGTTTTTTGCGGTCTCTTTTGATGAAGAATATGCCGCTGTCCTGGGGTTGCCGGTAGGCAGCCTTTACCTTATTATGTTGGCGCTTGTGGCCATGACAGTGATTATTTTGATGAGGGTGGTGGGGATTATAATGGTGATCGCGCTGCTGACGATTCCACCGGCGACCGCCAGGTTGTTTGTAAATCGTATGGTTCCTATGATGGTTGTGAGTGTAATTATCGGGGTGGTGACTACTATCTCAGGGCTTATTTCGTCGTATGCCTTAAACGAGATGTTGGGCAAGCCGGTCCCGAGTGGTCCTATCATAATATTATTGACCGCCCTTGTGTTCATCTTATCTCTCTTGTCTAAGAAGATGTTCGCCGGGTGGTATGTTGTGAAAGAAAGCAATAGCAATGTTTAGAACTACTATTGGAGTCGGCACTAAGAGTTCGAAATGACTGAAATGTCCGAGACAAATGACATGAAAGACACCGTTCCCGGCTTGGTTGTTTTTTCAAAGGCCGGTGTTGGTGTCCGAGGTTTTTTTATCAGTTTTTTCAACTGTTTGGTGTCCCTTGTTTTTACAATGTTTCTTGCCTCTGCTGTTTTGTCTTCTCCCGCGATGTCCAAGAATTCCCGGGTCACTGTCTCCAAAACGGTCCCTGGAAAAGTTGCAGCGGCAAAGATGTACCCTTGGCCTAGGCGCAATGAAAATTATGAGCCCTTGTCGAAGCGGGTGGCTCCGCCTGCCGGTTTCAAGAGGGTAAAGGTCAGTAAAGACAGCTATGCTTACTGGTTGCGGCATCTTCCCTTGTTACCCAAAGGTACGAAGGTAAAAGATTACCAAGGACGCGTATTGCGATCATCCAGTGCAGTTTCATTTGCTGTGGTGGATTTGGATGTAGGAAAAAGAGATCTCCAACAGTGTGTCGATGTTCTCATGCGACTTCGGGCCGAATACCTGTGGTGGAGTGGAGAAAAAAACAAGATCGCCTTTAGATATGCCGGCGGCAAGTATGTAGGATGGAAGCATTGGAGAGCGGGGTTGCGGCCCAAAAGAAGACGCCGCAAGACGGTTTTGGAAAGTGGGGGGCGGCGAGGGTCTTCACGGAAAAGCTTTAGAGCTTATTTGACCTTCATGTTTGCTATGACGGGAACTATGCACCACGTGCGCGAACCCCGAGTGGATTTTAAAGACATGAAGGCGGGTGATTTTTTTATTCAACCGCCTCCCAGGCCGGGGAGTCTTGGGCACGCAGTGGGGATACTGGATTTAGCACGAAACTCAAAAGGTGAAGTGCGAGCGCTCATCGGTGAAGGGTTTACACCGGCTCAAGATTTTCACCTATTGAAGGCTCCAGGCGGTGAGCGGTGGTACAAGTTGAAGCCGGGGGTCAAGGTGCGAACCCCACAATGGTCGCCTTTTAAATGGAGCGATTTGGCGCGCTTTCGGTATTGAATTGAATAAGTTCGCCGGCGTCTGAATGAGGCGGTGACCATAGGCGGGGCTCTAAACCAGAGGTCTTGAATCAATGGATGTTCTTGAATTGGAAGATACACCGGATGAATGTTGAAAAAGTTCTTGATGAGTTTATTTCAAAGATGAGAGGGGAGGGTGTTCCCCAAATTGCCATAGACAATTTCAGTTTCTATTATCTGCAATTGGCTCAAGGGGCGGCCGGAAAAGTGTTTGAAGAAGAGATCGAGCCGGTGGGTGACCTGGGGGCTTTTGAAGATCTTTCGGTGGCTTTTCGAAAGGGCGGTAGAACCCTTCTTTCACGCACGGTCCATCTTGTGCTAAATGGAGGTTTGGGCACCTCCATGGGTATGTTGATGCCGAAGTCTTCTCTGCACGTTCGCGGGGGGTTGTCGTTTCTGGACATTATCGCCAGGCGCAGCTTATTGCAGAAAACCGCGTTGGTGTTGATGAACAGTTTCGTGACCCGCGAGCATTCTCTACGGGCGTTAGATAAATATTTGCCTTCCAGAGAGAACATCCCGAGAGATTTTCTTCAGCATAAAACCCCCAAGGTGGAAATTGAAGGTTTGAAGCCGGTGCGATGGGAAGCGAATCCTCTTTTAGAGTGGTGTCCTCCAGGGCATGGAGACATCTATCCCGCTTTATCCTCCAGCGGGATGCTGGATGCTCTCTTGGGATCGGGTTATCGCTACGCTTTTGTTTCCAATGCCGATAATCTGGGCGCAACTGTAGACGAGACAATTTTGGGGTTCTTCGCACAGAGTGAAGCTCCGTTTTTGATGGAGGTTGCGGATCGGACTGAAGTAGATAAAAAAGGTGGGCATCTTGCCAGGAGGCGCACTGATGGGCGGCTCATCTTAAGAGAGGCCGCGCAGTGTCCTGAAGCTGAGCGAGGTGAGTTTTCGGATATCAATCGTCACCGGTATTTCAATACGAATAATTTGTGGCTCGATTTGGCGGCATTGTCACGACTGCTAGTGAAGACAAGAGGAGTTTTGGGGTTACCGATGATATTGAACCGCAAGACTGTGGATCCGCGCGACCCGGATTCAGTGGGTGCTTATCAACTTGAGACGGCTATGGGTGGAGCGATTGAGGTGTTTGAGGGCGCCATGGCGCTTAGGGTGGACCGTTCAAGGTTTTTACCTGTTAAGACCACAAATGATTTGCTGGTGGTAAGGTCGGATGCTGTCACTCTCACGCCTGATTTACGATTAACAAAAAACCCTGAAAGGGCTTTTGACAAACTCCCGGTTGTAAGTTTAGACAGTCGCTATTATAGAAACATCGACTCATTCGACTCGCGTTTTCCAAAGGGGGTTCCATCTATGGTGGAATGTGAGGCTTTGTCTGTAGAAGGGGATATAACCTTTGGTGCCAATGTGGAAATTCGCGGGAATGTTTCTGTTGACCAGGCTCGGTTGGAAAGAACAAAACAGGATTCCCCCGCGAAGAACCCATCTAGAGCGTTTATAGGGGATGGGGCCATCCTTAAAGGGTCATAAGCGGATCTCGTCCTGACTCTCAGTCCAACCAAAACTTTGGAAAAGGATTTGAAGGGATCATTCCAAAATGTTTTTGGATGGGATTCCTCGCAAGATCACCGTAATGTAAGAGTCAGCTTTTGTATTAAAGTCAGCAGTTTTTTAAGGGAATTGGGCAGGTCGTCTTTTTCATCTTCGCATATGGGCCCTATGGTGATAGATCGGGTTTTCTCCAGAACTGACAGGGTTATGGTAGCCCTCCTCTCGCCAGGGTTTTTACAACGATATTTGGATTTGGATGAGAAAAGGCCAGCGTTTTTTACTCGCTCTTCAACCTTGTTCCAGATGCTTTTTTTAAAACACTGATTCTTTGTCTCGGTGACCTCCCGGCGCGCGAATTGTTTTGTGATTTGCCTGGATGCGCAACCGATTTCACCCCCAGACTGGAAAAGAACACTAGCTTCAAGATTGTGCGCCGGGTTGCTGTATGAATAAATCAAACGCAGCTCTGGAAGGTCGGCCTCTGTCTCGGTCCGATGTTCTTTCTGTTCATTATGTTGTCCGTGTTCGGGCGCTCTTTTATCATTGTTTCGATGTCGATTTTGCCCTTGCTCTTTGCTTTTTCGACCTTCTGCATGAAAATCCATCTCGGAGTGTCGGTCGCCTTTGGGACGCGAGTCGACATGGGAGCCTGGGCTATCCTGGGTACGCGGGTCTCCCGGTTGGCGCCTCTCCGAGATTGTTCGGGAGCTCTCTGCGCCTTCTATGGTGTTTTCACTGGTCTCAGGTTTTTGAGACGGCTGAACTGTGGAGACAAGGCCGGGTTGTGGATCGCCTGGGACGAGCTCCCTGTTGTTCTTGTCGGATCCTGTTTCACGATTTTGATGGGCAGGATAAGCAACTGCCGGTGGTCTGTTGTTTGTTGAGCAGGACATAGAAAAAAGCAGCGTGCAGGACACGGCAAGGAGCACAAGGCTAAAGGTTGGAGACGGGCGCCGGCAGCCTGGAACAGAGGACTCCGCCTCCGGCTTTGTAGGCGAAAACCGATCTCCCATCAGATCTTCCAGGGGCTCTTGGGTTTGAACCGGCCTTGGAAAAACCTGAGCACTTTTGGTTCATAAACAAAATCCATACCTGTTATTCCTTCGCGTTTTTCATAAAGACGCTTGATCCCTTCCACTACAAAGTCCATGTGAGAGCTGGTGTAAACTCTTCGTGGAATAGTGCATCTGACCAGTTCCAGCGCCGGGCGATAGTTTTCTCCTGTCTCAGGGTTTCGCCCCTTGGAGACATTGCCGCGCTCCATGGTGCGGACTCCGCTCTCAGCGTATATCGCAGCGGCGAGCGCTTGTGACGGATACTCGTCTTGGTCTATGTGTGGTAAAAAACGTTTGGCGTCGATAAAAATTGCATGTGAGCCTGGAGGCATGACAATTGGAATTCCAGCTTCCACCAATTTTGCGCCGAACTGCTGAGTTTGTTCTATTCGCATTTTGATGTAGTCATCATCCAGGGAATCCAAAAAACCTCTATGTAGTGCCTCTATATCTTTGGGATCCATGCCACCGTTTGTTATATCGCCCTCCCAATTGCGGAGGAGGCGACGGAACTTTTTGGCCAAAGAGTCTCGGTTGCAAGCAAGTAATCCGCCCATGTTCACCAGAAAGTCTTTTTTACAGCTAACCGTACATCCGTCACCATAGCTCATCATCTCTCGAAGGATCTCTTTTACGGTCCAGTTTGTGTATGCCGGATCTTTGAGTTTGATCATATGAGCGTTTTCCACGCACCTTGTGGCGTCAAACATTATGGGGATCCCATGCTTTTGACAAAGTCTGGAGAGGGTTTTTAGGTTGTCCATGGAAAACGGCTGCCCCCCGGCCATGTTCACAGACATTTCAAAGCTTATGTATGCAATCTTCTCTGCTCCATGTTGGTCGATGAGCGACTGCACTTTGTCAATGTCGATGTTTCCCTTCCATGGAAACTCGCTGGTGGGATCGTGAGCGTCATCCACGATTACGTCTACAAAAGTTCCGCCGGCCATCTCTTGGTGGAGTTTTGTGGTGGTAAAATACATGTTGCCCGGAACGATTTGACCGGGAGCTATCATGGTTTGAGACATGATGTGCTCAGCGGCTCGTCCCTGGTGGGTTGGGATGTTGTGATTGAACCCCAGCACATCCGCGAAAGATTCAATCATGTTGTGATAATGGCGGGACGAGTATGGCGTGTCCACTGAATCGGTCATGCCCTCCCACTGATAACAACTCATGGCCGAAGTGCCGCTGTCGGTTAATAAATCGATGTATACGTCTTTAGATGCCAGCAGGAATGTGTTGTAACCAGCTTCTTCAATAGCGCGGGTTCTGTGTTCTTTTGTTGTCAACTCGAGGGGTTCGAATATGGCCACCTTATAGGGCTCATATAGCCGTTTAACAGACCTCTCCAATCGTGGAAACGCCACGAACAGCCGCCAGTTTGTTGGCTCGAAGATGGCCTCATCAACAAACTCAGGTTCGTTCATCAGGGAAAGCCCTGAAATATCTTCTTTTTGGGCGTATGCCGAAGAAACTACATCTGCGATTTCCCTGATGTGGTTGTATGTGTAACCGCATCTGGGCAGATCCAGGCCCAGCACTCCTGCTTGATATCCTTGGGCTTGATGGTCCCAGCGTCCATCCAGGCGCGGCCGGATTCCGCCATGTATGTACAGACAAGCCGCTAAAACGAACTTGGGGTTGTCTTTCTCACTCAGGTGAGGGAGGAATTTCTTTACATCAAGCCCGATTCCCTTTGCACCTACAAAAAACGGAACACTCGCCTCGCGCAGCATTTTGGCTAGGGTTTGGATCTGTTGTTGGTGCCATTCCGTATAGGCTTCTCTAGCCATCTCTTTCAGCCCGATAGCGAAAACCTCCATGGCTCTGCCGGTCATGCCGCCGTAGGTGTGGAGCCCCTCGAAGACAACCACCTGGTTACGAAAAAGCTCGAAGAAATTATCGTTGTTTGATGCAATGAAGCCACCCACGTCGGATCGCGCGTCAAGGCTGGCGTCCATGAGCACGATGTCTGCTAGGGTAATTAAATACCTAACTGTGTCGATGAGCTCACCGTTGCGACCTCCGGCCTTATGGTTCCAGTATGCAGCCTCCATAGCCAAAGAGATGTCCAGCGCCAGTGGGATACCGGCTTTTTTTGCTCTTTTAGAGACCTCTTCAATGTTGGCGACGGACATGGGCTGCCCATTCCATTCATAGGAGCAAGCTTCCAAATGGATATAGGCGATCCCTTTTTTGCCTTTTTTCGCTATTTGCTCATCAAGGAGATTTAAATTTACATCAGCGCCGAAAGCTTCGGGGCCTTGGAACTGAACAGCTTTCTCGCCGGTTATATCCACAGGTTCTCCGCCATTGTCGATTACAAGACCGGAAGCTCTGGAGCGGTTGTGCAAAACCGTCTGTCCTTTTTCGATCATGGTTGTGGCAAGGAGTTTCTCCGAGCCTATACCATTGTGTGTAGGAACAAGTTGATCGAGCCCGAGGATCTCTTTAACTGAGGCTTCCAGATGAGCGCAGTTGACGCTTCCTGCGTATGCCTCATCTCCGATCATGTAACCGGCTTTTTGATGATGAGACCAAGCCGACATGCCCCTGGCGATGAGATCGAATGAGACATGATCGGAATTGACGTTAAAAGTATTGAATCCGACACGTTTTAAAATATTCCAGCGCTCGTAAGCGGTGGATGATCTCATTTTTTTGACTTCTTTGATTTTGTAGGGTTCAGCGTGCATTTGTTGCTCCTATAATTGGTCTCAAGAGATGGCTTTTCTAATATAGGTAATTTGGCTTTACCCCAATGTCATTACCATGTCAAAGGCATAGATCAGATAACTGAAGATTCTGGTTTCTGATTCATACGGCTTTTGAAAAGGCATCTCTTTCTACAGTCTTCAATATGATGCGGTTCTGTGAAGTAGGACTGTACACTCGGCGAAGCTGCGACTTTTTGCCACGGCCTATGTTCACATGACACATGATATACAACAACATGACACACAACTTTTGGAAAACCGCGCCCTCTTCCATAACCTTTTCTTGACCTGTGGTCTTCTATGGTAAAAAATCGTCGCCGTTTTGGTGGTGGTTTTCTATTTCCGGTTCGACCGGTTTGATCTGTTCCAGGTGCGGTTTGACCTAAGGGCTGCCTCAAGAACAAGATCACAGGATCGAGGTCTGAAGCCAGAAGTTATTTTTTTTGAGTCATCCCTAAACGTAAAGAGCGATTTCGATGCGGTATCGGATTTTAGAAAAAACGGGACAACTTTTTCAAGGAGATGTTTTCAGGGCTGAATGGACCGGTGTTGAAGGGTTCGTGAAGTTTGTCTCTGTTTGGAAGATTCGTCCGGAGCTTTGTCGTGACGGCAGGGCTGTGGATTTTCTTTTAGAGGATTTGCGGCTTGTTGCAAAAAAACCGGGAGGGGCGGTGACCCGGATATTGGATGTTTGGCGGGACTCGGAAAATGTAGTTATTTGTACGGAGTTTGAGGCAGGGGTCACTCTGGCAAAGATATTGGAGAGATCCAGGCGTACCGGGGTGTTTCCACCGGTTGAGGCCATCTTGTCAATGGGGTTGGATGTTGCACGGGCTCTCGAGACAATGCATGAACCACATGTATCGGCGGCCCCTGTTTTTCATGGTGATCTGAGGCCCGAGCACATTGTATTGGGTCATGGTGGAGCAGTTAAAATTCGAGGTGTCGGCTTTGGGAGGTTTTTTGCCTCGGCTGATCCCGATGGGAAGTGGTTTTTGTGGAAAGGACGTTGCTATCAGCCTCTTGAGAGACAGTGTGGGGAAATGCCGGCGGCGGCTACAGATGTCTTTTCTTTGGGAGCGGTTCTTTTTGAGCTTCTTACTCACAAGAGTTTATTTCCGACAGACATAAGTGATCCCCGTGAGTTTGTTCGCCGGACATCCGATCCGGAGCCCTTTATGAAACGGCTACGTGGTAAAGGGCATGATGGCGACGGGGATTACAATATTGCGGATGATCTCTCATTTTTATTGGAGAAGGCTTGTGATCCCGACGAATCTTTAAGGTTTGCTTCTGTTTCAGATATGGCCGAGGTGATACATCGCTGCATGTGGGAGCGCAGACATCCGGATTCCAGCCCCTCTTTAAACATGAAGCTTTTACAGGAAGGTTCGGTTCAAGGGGATCCTGCGTCGGATGATGTGGATGTGACGGTTCCCGGTAAAATAAAAGTAAGAAAAGAAGGCGAAAAATATAAAATAGAAATGGGGGTAGAGGAGACGGCGGG
>JAABSF010000513.1 GCA_011390535.1 Deltaproteobacteria bacterium
TCGCAAGCTGGGAGTCACTGATGAAGATGGGAATCTGCTGGAAGGAGACCCGGTCATTACCCCGCCTTGATAAACAAGAGCCCCTATTCTCCAGCATAAATATTTACAAGGGCCGACATAGATAGATTTGAAAAACAAAGGAGAAGCATGGGCTATGGTTGCAACGCAGGCTCAACGTGATGTTGCGTTTGCTTTGTGCATGGGCTTCGGACCGTTGGGATAAAATTTTTGCAGGTGAGCTTGGTGAGCATTCAGAAAACTTCAATGATTGGAAGAAGGCTGCTTAGGAAATTTCACTTTTTCGGTATTGTTCCCAGCAAACACCTTGATGTTCTTTTGAAATCTGCTTGTGGGGCAGCATATTTGCCGATGTTTTTTTATTGGGTTTTAATCTAAAGGGATATCTCCCGAACCACAATCAAAATCAAGGGTGAAGCCGTGGAAAGCCGGGCTCTGTGATGCGTCTGCAGCGGCCATGAGAATTTGTACTAACATATATTGAGAATTGGGTACCCCCAGTGCGATTAGATCAACAGGTGAATCGTCAAAGGGTCCCCACCATTCGGCTGCGCCCAAATTGTCTAGGTCGTCAACAACTTTGAAACGTAGCCTCACCGTTGTACCGGGGGGCTCATGTTCTTGCCAGCTCAGTGTCTTCCAGTCAGTTGTAATATATGGTTCATTTTCCGGATCTTCATCTTCACAAGCTGACACGATGACGTTATACCAACCCATGGGGCGGGTAACTGTAAAGATCCCAAAGCCGGTAAAATCACTATATGTATAGGGCATAAGCCCTGCCGGCCAACCGTCTTGTGTGCCGTCGGAGAGTATCCTTGTAACTGTTCCTTGTGAGTAGTTATCATTTCGGCTCACAACCCATGTAGCTCCGTAACGATCAATCCCTACACCTATTGTATTATTGGAAGTCTCGCCTGCTAAATGGTGCTGAATCGGATAGGCCTCTATTTCTTCCATTGTCTCTGCATCAAATTTGGTAACCCAACCTTCTGTATGAGCTACAAACACATTGCCCTCGGAATCAGGGGCGATACCTCTTGTGGTACTACCTCTTCCCAGGCCGTCGAACTCAATGGTGGCGAACTCATCTTCTCCGGGGTTGTATCTTATGGCCGTGTTGCAGTCCCATCCTCCAAGCCATATTCTGCCGTTTGCGTCCACCGCTATTCCATATGATCCAGCACATCCGGTGCCGGCTGCGACATCAACCACAGATACTACATCACCTACAAAAGTATCGACTTGTGCCAATAAACCGTCGCTTAGTCCGGTAAACCATGCCCGCCCGGCTCCGTCTACGGCCGCACCGTATGGGTGAACGTCGCCTAGATCCACTTCCATCGCCAGAGAACCGTCTATACCGGAAAGCTGGACAGCCTTTCTTTCGTTGAACAGGCCGACCCATACATTACCCTCGTCTGCGAGATCAGGTGCTGAACCTGCATCGATGGCGAGTCCTCTTGCGATCCCATCAATTCCGCCAACCGGGGCTGTCCAAAGGAGACACTCATCGGCAAACCCTGGAAATTCTTCGGGATCAGTGACATCAATGACGCCGTCTCCATTCACATCTTGAGATGTGGTTATCTCACCGTTGTTATCACTGTCTATGCAATCTTCGATATCATTGGCGAACTTTGTGACCGAACTTTGGGCGCCGAAAGCGCGATTAGCGACATACGCATCGCCGTTGTAATCGATTGCTGTTCTTGAGGGACAGTGAGCACAGTCGTTGTAAGGATGCATAGCGGGGTATGGTATGGCCACATCCAACAGTCCGGCTACTCCATCCATCACGCAGGGATAGCGTGCTACTTCGTGCCCAGTGGATGCATCGAATTTCGAAACCGTGTTTTCTCCGCTGTTCGCGATCCACACGTAACCCGTATCTACGGATTTCTCGTCGGGATCCAGTAACAACTCACCTTCGAGGCCTTTTTTAACATTATCCGAGTTGTCGTCATTTGGGTTAAAACTGTTCGACCCGACGGTGATGATGTCGCAAGAGTTGCTGTATGTGTCTATACACGGTCCCCACTTTTCTCCATCACAGTAAGAGAGAGCTTTCCGGCAGCTCGCATCAACCCTTGGGTCCAGGACCTCGGCTTTACAAGAAATACTTTGCCCCATTTCGGTGTGATTGCATGGACAGCCGGGTCGCACAGGGTTGCAATTGCTCTGTGTCGGGTAGGGGTCGTAACACTCGCCTGTGGTTTCGTTACACAGCCATAACAAAGGGCAATCGTTGTGATTAGAGCAATTTCTTTTGTGACAAGCGTGGGTGTTCGAGGTGTCGCAGAACTCGCTATCTTTGCAGTCCTCGTCGCTGTTACATTCCACCGGACGACATTTGCCCGTATCAAGAGTGTCGCAGAACCAATCTTCGGGGCATTCCTCGTCGTTATTGCACGGATCACCCACAACTACAGTGCTTGTGTTGTCGGAACAACCCATAACAGACAGCCCGGCAATCAAGATGCCCAAAACAAAGCTCCCAAAAACATTCACTGTTTTATGTCTCATGATTCACCTCTTATGATATGCCTGACCCTCGTATCAAAGATGATAGAAAACATTTTAAACAAAAAGAATCTATTCATTTTTTCTGTGATCCCAATTCAACAAACCGTTTTCTTGCAGACACACTTCTAATAATACCACATGTCAATAGGCTGTGATAGGGTCACGGTTTGAGAAGGCGCGGTTTTCAAAAGTTGGAAATAATGTGAGTGTGGACATAGGCTGTAGCCAAAAGTCGCAGCATGGACCGAATTAACCGCGGCCGGTCGCAGTCGACCGGCCATGGTTAAGTCAGACAACTGACTATGCTCCCACCAGGGAGGTGCTAACAAGAAGTCCGGCGGTTTCTGTTCTGCGAACTTGCTTAGTGGAGAAAAAAAGATGCGAATGTCCATCGCGGCGAAAATATTTTCAGGTTTTACTGCTATAATCCTGCTGTTCAATAA
>JAABSF010000514.1 GCA_011390535.1 Deltaproteobacteria bacterium
GTGATCCCTTTGATGGTTTTACCGTCGGCCTCCAAGGCAAGATATCCGTACATTGTCTCCCATAGGCCTTGCCCCCATATCTGTATGACAATTTGTTGCAGGTTTTCTTCTCCCCTTTTGCGAACCAAGTACACTGTGCCGTAACGCGGCACCCGTTTTATTTGAACGCTTTGGGCGAGTGAGCTTTTTACCTTCCGGCTGCTCTTTGGTTTGCGGGCCGCCCGGTACATATTATAGGGCCTCTCGACTTCATCATCTTTCGCCCGCTCACCTGTCTTTAAATTTATGTAAGCTTCTTCTATGAAGTAAGGTGTTTCAACGCTCGGATCATCTTGAAAATAGCTTTGAACCTTCTCAGGCGCGACTTTTTGAGGTGAGCTTTCTATGCCTGTAACCGCCAATACGTTTCGTTGTCGTTCGAGGTGCTTGTTGCGCTCTTGCCGGTCACGCAACAGTACGGATGTGCCCGCCACTACCACCGAGCAGAATACGCAGATCAGCGCAGCAAATCCGATGGTATATGCATTGCCTCTACGCTCCATTTAGCGCCGCCCTCCTCTTAATGTTCGCTTTGACAATGAAATAATCAATAAGGGGCGACCATGTATTCATGAACAAAATCGCCAGCATCCAGGTGCCCGGATAGGCAGGGTTGAACATGTTGATGACCATACCGAAAGCGCCAATCAATAACCCGTAGATGAATCTTCCCTTGTTTGTGTAAGGTGCGGTGACCGGGTCTGTAGCCATGAACACCGTCGCAAAGGCGAAGCTGCCCAGTATCCAATACCAATAAAAAGGCACCAGCAGGGCAGGGTTGCCGTCGGGAGTGGCAATCAGGTTCAGGCCGCCCATTACAACGCCGCTGCCTATGAGCATCCCGAGCATGATTCGCCATGAAGCGATCTTCGTTACTATGAGAAAGATGGCACCTAATATGCAGAATAATGTTGAGGTCTCTCCCATCGAGCCCGGGATAGTCCCTATAAATGCATCCCACCAAGTTAGCGTTGTATTGGTAAGCCCCTCGACCCCGTTCAAGATTCCTTCAATGCCGTGCTCTTTTGCGGCCACCATCCAGGTAGCTCCGCTGTATACATCGGGGCCTGTCTGAGCCGCTATCCAGATATCATTTCCACTTATTTGCGCAGGGTAGCCGAAGTAGAGAAAGGCGCGGCCCATGAGAGCCGGATTCCAGATGTTCATTCCCACTCCGCCGAAAATCTCTTTTCCGATGACGACGCCGAACAAAATACCCAGCGCTACCTGCCATAAAGGTATGGTGGCAGGGAGAATTAGTGGGAAAAGCGCGCTGGTTACAAGGAAACCCTCGTTGATCTCATGCTTTCGGACCACAGCGAAGACCACCTCGGCCAGACCGCCGGCGGCGAGAGTCACAATGTATACCGGGATGAACCACATGGCGCCGTATACACAACGGCCCCAAAAGCCCATTGTTTTGAACTGAAACCCCAACCATTCAAACAGGTCGGTGCGCCAACCGGGGAGAGGCTCCGCCCCGCCCAATACAGCCAAATGTGTCTGGAGGCCGGTGTTGTACATTGCCATGAACATACACGGCAACAAGGCGACTACCACCATCCCCATGACCCGCTTCATATCTGCTCCATCGCGTACATGCGCCGGTCCGCGGGTTGTTTCACCGGTGGAGAAAAGAAAAGTATCAAGCGCCTCGTACACGGGAAACAGCCGCTCAAGCTTTGCGCCCTTTTCAAATCTGCGCTTTTGGCTCTGGAGGAGTCGCCTTAAAAAAAGCATCAGCCTTCCTCTTCAATGCGGTGAAGGATGTCTCGCAACACCGGGCCGTAACTGTTTTTACACGGGCAAACAAATGTGCAGAGTGCCAAGTCTTCTTCATCCAACTCCAAACACCCTAGTTGCTCTGCCCGCTCCAGGTTTCCCGAAAACAAGGTGCGAAGAAGGTGGGTGGCCATGATGTCCATGGGCATTACCCGCTCGTAGGCACCTATGGGCACAATAGCTCTGCGGCCTCCATGAACTCCGGTGCCGAAGTTGAACCTTTTTTTTGGAAAAAGCTTGGACGGAAAAACGTTCAGCACGGAAAAACCATCAAACCAAGGTATTATCCAACCTAAAAAGCGGCGCTTAGTGCCTTCGCGGACAACGGAGATTTGATTGTGATACCGCCCTAAAAAACCCATGACTTCGCCTTGAGCGCTGCGGCCGGAAAACACTGATCCGCTGATGACACGGTTTTTTCCGTCTTTTAATCCGTCTTCTACTAACTCGTCGATACAAGCTCCGGTTCTTGTTTTGATCAGTCGTGGCGATTTTACTCCCGGCCCGGCCAAGGAGACGACCCTGTTTATATCCAGACGACCGGTTTTGAACAATGACCCGATTGCTGTAACGTCTTGGTAACCAACGTGCCACACTGTTTTATTCCGATTAACGGGCTCTAAAAAATGAATATGCACCCCGGGTGTTCCGGAGGGGTGAGGGCCGTCAAACTCCACGACGTGAAGACGACTATCATCCAACGCGGGAATTTTCGAGCCTCGCCCTCTACAAAGATATGTGGCACCGCCGGTTAACTCGGCAATGATCTTTTGACCCGACAAAAAATCTTCTTCGCGGCCCTCCAGCACTTTCTCTACATCAGCGGCCAGCGGGTTTGTGTCCATTGCCGTGATAAAAATGGCGGACGGAGTGGATTCGGGGTTGGGAACTTTGCTGAAGGGGCGAGTCCGGAAGGCGGACCATAAGCCTGACTCTATCAATAACTCTTGTATCGCCGATCTGTCCAGCGAGCCGATATCTTCACCTGTATAGGATGGATACTCTACGGGATTTTCATTTTCGGAAAGCGCGATTACAATAGACAGGAGCGTGCGTCTATCGCCCCGGTTCACTGAGAGCACCTCGCCGCCCCCCGGTGACTGGAAAGAAACCCCAGGGTTTTTCTTGTCTTCGAAAAGTGTCTCCCCCAGCCGGACCCTGTCACC
>JAABSF010000515.1 GCA_011390535.1 Deltaproteobacteria bacterium
TTTTATGTGTACTTTTTGGAAAAAGTACCGTTTCGGTCAGTAAAGGCAGGCAGAGCAACTATTTGAAATTGCTGAGAAAAATTAGAGCGGGAGACGAGATTTGAACTCGCGACGTCCACCTTGGCAAGGTGGCACTCTACCACTGAGTTACTCCCGCGAAAACGGAAGATATCCATAAACGGAAAATCTGAACATGTCAAGGAGAAGATAATAAAAATTCAGAGTGTTTTAAAAAGGAAGAGCCGCCGCCGGGGGAGAGCAAAAACTCTCTTATAAAATCAAGCAGAATCAAGAAAAATCAAGCTTTCCCTTGTTGATGATTCTGATATTCTCTAACGTAATCCATTATAAATTGCAGCATACAAGAACCGTGGGAGAAACAGGAGCGAGAGAAACAGGAGCGAGAGAAATGGGAGCGAGAGAAATGGGAGCGAGAGAAATGGAAGCGGGAGAAACAGGAGCGAGAGAAATGGGAGCGAGAGAAACAGGAGCGAGAGAAACAGGAGCGAGAGAAACAGGAGCGGGAGAAGTTGGAGTAAATTGTGTTGCCGGTTCAAGAACTTTCCACGATAGCATGCGTCATAAGTGAAACAGAGCGTGAAGAAGCGGAGATGGGACAATGGGTTAGGGTTGGAGTTGGGATTGGAGTTGGGGTTAGGGTTAGGTTTAGGGTTGGAGTTGGGATTAAGGTAATCAAAATATACATTCAATTCGCATTCAACAAATCAGGAGTAAGAGATGGCTGAGAAAAATACGCCGTTTGTACCCGCCGGGGTGGAGATGAAAGAGTTTACTCTTAGGGCTGTTTTACTTGGGATGTTTCTCTCCATCCTGCTGGGAGCGGCGAATGCTTACCTGGGGCTTAAGGTAGGCATGACAGTGGCTGCTACGTTTCCGGCTGCGGTTATTTCCATGGCTGTTTTGCGGCTCTTTAGAGGCACGATCTTGGAAGAGAACACTTGCCGTACTACTGCTGCAGTGGGCGAAGCGCTCGCGGCGGGGGCGATTTTTACTGTCCCTGCGTTTCTTATCGCCAAAGTGGGAGACTCCGGGCAACCGATATGGAAGAGCCTCCCATATATTGAGACAACTGTTTTAATGCTCCTGGGCGGGGTATTGGGGGTCTTATTCGTTACGTTTTTACGGCGTGTAATGATGGATGATCAGACCCTGCCCTTTCCGGAGAGCAAAGCTTGTGCTGAAATTGTGAAAGCCGGTCAAAAAGGTCAGACAGGGGCGAAATATGTATTCGGCGCGCTTGGGTTCGGAGCATTGATACAGTTTTTCAAAAACGCGCAAGGGCTGAGGCTTTTTAAGGACAGCACGGCGGGGTTCTTATCCTTTCAGTCTTCTGAGGTTAGTTTTGTGCACAAGAATTTTACCGTGGAAACTTTTAAACACGAAGGAGGGGTGTATCTGCAATCGCCCGAGGCGAGCCCGGCTATGATGAGTGTGGGTTATATAATCGGTCCGAGGCTCTCATCCGTGGTTTTTTCCGGGGGAGTGCTTGCATGGTTCGTGTTTGTTCCGTTGGTGCTATTCCTGAGGTCCCGAGGGCTTGTAGAGTCATTTGGTTTTGACGAGACGGGACGTTCGGCGAAGCTCCTCCCCATGAGCGACACAGAGCTTGTGACATGGACACACGTGGCGACATACGTTTGGCAATATTATGTTCGTCCATTCGCGGTGGGGTCCATGATTGTTGCGGCGGTCCACACTCTTTGGAAAATGAGAATTTCCCTTTCCGTGGGTATCAAGAGGGCGATAAGAGATATCCGGCGTGTCTCTGCAAAAAACAGGGGCATATATTCCGCCAAAAAAACTCTCTTAAAAGATTCGAATCCCGATGATAATAAAAACGACGAAAACGATGCTAAAAGTGAAGAAATAGATGAAGAGAGTAACGAAGGTAAAGGTGAAAGTGATAGCGAAAGTGAAAGTGAAGGTGTAGGTAAAAAAGAGAGTGAGTATGAAAAAGAGAGTGAAGGTGAAAGTGAAGGTGAAGGTGAAGGTGAAGGTAAAAGTGAAGGTAAAAGTGAAGGTGTAGATAAAAAAGAGAGTGAAGATAAAAAAGAGAGTAAAAGACAAAGGAATAAAGAGGGTGAAGCAGAAAACGACGAGGTAAGCCGATTGGAAAAAGACTTCCCGCTGGGCCTCACAATGCTGTTGATATTCGTGTTGGTGATTCCCATAAGCATTGTTTACTACTATTTCTGCAAGAGCGTCATAGGTGCTATTACAGCAGCGGTTGTGATGACCCTGGCGGGCTTTCTTTTTGCCGCGGTAGCCGGTTACTTGGTCGGGACTATTGGGTCTTCAAACAACCCAATCTCCGGGCTTACACTCTCAACCCTGGTGGTGGCTGCGCTGTTGATGTTGCTGATAGGGGTAAAGGGCGCTGCCGGGATAGCCGCCGTGTTGGGTGTTGCGACAGTGGTGTGTTGCTCTTCAGCAGTAGCGGGAGACATCATGCAAGATCTTAAGGTAGGTCACATATTAGGAGGGACCCCTTGGAAAATGGAGCTGGCTTGCATCCTGGGCGTTATCGCTGCTGCACTGGTTATGGTGTTTCCCCTTATGTGGTTGCACAAAACCGTCGGTATCGGCAGCAAAGACCTTGCTGCGCCGCAGGCAGGGCTCATGGCGATGCTGGCCGAGGGGATCATCTCTCAGAAAATGGCGTGGCCCCTGGTGGGGATGGGAGCGGCTTTTGCGGTTTCTTTGATATTGATTCAAGCGCCCTCTCCTATGCTAATCGCCATAGGTATGTATCTGCCTTTTACATCAACGGCGCCGATTTTCCTGGGCGGGATTACCCGCTGGCTCGTTGACAGGTCCGTACAAAAGCGAAAACTGAAAGAGAGCAAAAAGCAACAAGTTGAAAACACAGGTACTCTGTTGGCATCCGGCCTGATCGCAGGTGAGGCGGTTATGGGGATTGTTTTAGCCGGGGTGGTCATTGCGGGGCTCAAGCTGCCTCATT
>JAABSF010000516.1 GCA_011390535.1 Deltaproteobacteria bacterium
TCTCAAAAAAAAGCCAAATCGGGCTTTCGTTTCACAGGGGATGCTTTAAAGAGTTGTAAGGATTTGATCTCTTCCGGTTCCTTGGCGGGTGCGGCTTTATGGGAGAAGAGACGGTTCCACTTTTTGGGGGCGGATTCAATTTTTTTAGAAGACAGACATGAACGTAAAGTTCTTGGGAGCGCCTCGTGTTTTGCTCAAGCCAATACCGAGGTTAATGCTCGGATACAGAAGTTTGTTCAGGAGCTTGTCCATGGTTGCTCGGGTCCGGTTCTGGAGCTTTATTCCGGGATAGGTAATTTTACCCTTGAGTTGTTTGCAGCGGATCATGGTTCAGACAGGACCATCACTGCAGCGGAGATAGATCCTCTTGCCTGTGATCTCTTAAAAAGAAACGCCTTGTTGTGGAAGAAGGGAGATCTGCTGCGGATCTGGAGGAAGGACGCCGGAGCAGCTGTTGAGTCTGTATCTAAGCAGATCGCACATGGGGTCGAAAGGTCTCCCGGGCTTGTGGTTATGGATCCCCCGCGAGCGGGTTGCCGGAAGTTGGTTGAGCCTATAGCCCGGCTTGGCCCAAAAAGGATTCTTTATATATCCTGCGATTCAATGACATGTGCACGCGATGTGGCTGGTTTTGTATCAGCGGGTTATGAGATCACCAAGGCTGCGTGTTTTGACACTATGCCGCATACACCCCATTTCGAGCTGGTTTTGGCGTTGAAAAAAGGTGTCAAAAAAGGTGTCAAAGGTTAGCAATTAAGCTTTTCGAAGCATTCGGATAAACTGGAAGTGGAAGGACCGAACGAGCAATTTTGGGAGTTTAATATGGTGGTCTGCCTACTGCAGGATCATCTTCTCGCTCTTCGAGTTTTTGTAGCCGATTTCTCATTCGTTGCAGGCTTTTTTCCATTCTTTCGATTTGTTGCTCTGAGCGTGTACCGTCGCTTTTTGCTGTTTCGATGCGCTCGGCGAGAGAGTCGATTCGCCGGCTGAGGTTGTCTTTTTGTCTTTGGCGGCGCTCTTTTCTTCTTTGCTGTCTTTCTTCCGGAGTCATCTCAGAGGTTCTCCTCAACCTTAAGTTGCTGGGGTCGGGCCTCTTGGCTACGTCACGACGTTTTAGATTGGCTCCAGTAAGATGACGTCTGGATTTTGTTTCAATTTCTTTTCTTCTGACCGCCTTATTCAAAGGATTTTTGCGCTTGTTAAAAGAGCGTTTTCTTCCTGTAATGGGTGTTCTTATGGAGGCTCTGGAACCTGAGCGGTCTCGTGTCGGCCTTTTGAGCTTTTTTGTTTCAGAAGGCGCTATTTGTTTGGGCGCGTCCGGAAGAGTGGTATCATTTGCTTCAAACGCCAGAGCTATTGTCCCGATGAGGATTCCCACAGAAGCAACGGCTGTGGCACCACCAATGATCATGTTTGCTTTTTGGGTTTTTGCCATCTCTGTGCTCCTGGCTATGTTCTCTGAAAATGGTTTTATTCAATAATCTTATTAGACAATAACGGCTTGGGGTCAATTGGATTCCCGCAATTATTTCTTTCGCTCCGTTTTTTCTTGGGGCTTTTTCTTGCCGACTCTTTCTTGTGACTGTCTTCGGAGCTGATTTGTTATTTTGTCGGAGATCTCCAAAAGATCAACTAGGAAACCAAGGTCTTGACTTAACAGCGGCACTGTCAATAAAAAAAGGTTGGATTTGCTCTCTTGATACAACATTTGCAAGACACGGGCTTCTTCTTCCACAAGGTTTGTATAGGTTGTGTGAGATTTCAAAAGGGCACGTGCCGACTCTTGGCAATCGGCTATTGAGGGTCTCTCATTTTCGGGAAAACTAGATGAGATTTGTCGCGTCAGCGTTGTTTCATCCAAACTTTTTGAATCAATCGGGAAAATTGGGTGGAATTTATTTACCAGGAATCCTGCGTGGTTCATTTTGGATTCCATGAGCTGCCGGCCAAGAGAGAGACTCTCTTTGACTCGAGAGAGGGTTGGAACTGTTACAATCAAATAGGCGGTGGAGCGGGATGACAAAAGCGACTCTGCTCTTTGCGCGTCATTGATCAACGAATCCAGTATCTTGCTGATTATTTTGATGAAAGCCCTGATATCTTGCAAAAAAGCCATGCCGGTTATGGCCGCCATGTTATTGACTGTTTGCTTTCCTACTATACGCATCCCTACTTTTCCGGTGAAAGTTGCCGGGGCCAGCAGGTATTTAAACAAAGGGCTCTTCACACCACCTATAAGCATTCGAGGAGCTTTAAGAAGGTATCGGACATGTCTTGTAGGAGGTGTGTCCAGGATGATTGTCTCCCATTGCTCATCTCTGCATAGGTTCAACATTTGTGCTACCGCGGCATATGCTTGAATATCCTCCAGATCATCCACGATTCGCCGGTACAATTTGTTTTTGTTTAGGGTGCGGAGTCCATCTTTGGATAAACCTCCTGATCTTAGGCTCTCATCGAAAGCCGTTTGAATGTCCAGTTGCATGGCGTAAAGCGGTAAGTCAGGGGGCAGGTTGCATTTTTGGAGGTGCGCCGTGGGTAATTGCTTTGGGTGGTGTGGGAGATTTGTGAGTCCCATTGCTGAAGCCAGCCGGTGTGCTGGGTCTAATGTGCAGACCAGGGTCTTTCTCCCTTGTTTTGCTGCGGCCAAAGCGAGGGATGCCGAGCAGGTAGTTTTTCCTACTCCACCTGGGCCGATGCAGATAATCAGCCTATGCTTGGAAAAGAGTGGAAGATCCGGGACTCTTTTGTTTTTCTTTTGTTTCTCAGACATGTTTCATGTTTTAGTTTTCTCAGAAAGTAACTCGAAACAAACCCATTAACAACCTTCAAAAAAGGTGTCACAGGTTAGCAATTTTCGAGCCTGCTACGACTTTTGGCCCGTCCTAATGTCAAAAAAGGAAAAAGGTGTCAGAGTTTAGCAATTAAGCTTTTTTGTTGCGAATGGGGGATCGTTCGGGCTGTGGAAAAAGGTGTCAGAG
>JAABSF010000517.1 GCA_011390535.1 Deltaproteobacteria bacterium
CCCGCCAATAAAAAGCTCGGGCAGGCCCGAGGCACTCCAAAGTGCTTCGCACAGTATTCTATCATATTCAGGACAAACGACTTAATTTTCAGGTTGACGCGTATGCCCTTCAGGGCTATACCATTTTTTGCCGTATTACCCCAGGGTAAAGCCCGGGCTATTTCGTATCACCCCTTTGGGGCTAAGAAAAAAACACATTTCCAATCCCCCAACTTTTCGGACATTACCAAAAAATAACTGACAGAAAGATAATTCAAGATAAGAAGTGTTGATACCGAAATGCTATGACAAGGAACTCCGGGCAATCACCACCAAAGCCGACATCCAGAGCATGGCCCGGAAACTCGGAATCTCGCCTGGTATTGTCGGAAAGCATTAGCTGTATCTTATTACACCCGAGTTTTGATCTTTTTGATCACTTGATTCAGTTTCTCAGCGGATATATCCCAGGAAAAGCTCTGAGCCATTTCAGAAACTTTATTTTTTGGGCAGAAGTTGGAAGTAAGGCCAAGAATAGCATCAGCCCACTCCTTAGGGTCCGTTGAACCTAACAGCTTACCGGCAAGGGAAGACGTCACAATTTCAAGTGGCCCGCCACTAGCATGGGCGAGTACCGGAGTGCCACAGGCTAATGCCTCAAGCGGCACCATGCCAAACGGTTCCTTCACGGCTCCGTGCATTAGGAGAGAAGCTTCTGAATAAACCGCAGCCAGCTCTTCTACAGGAAGGTCTTCTTTCCAGTGCACCTTCCCCTCAAGTCCAAGATCACGTGCCAAACTGACAAGCGAACGCTTGTATTCCCCGTTTCCAACAATCAAATACTCTAGATCAGGGGATTTCTTCTGAGCGATAGCGAATGCCTTCAGAAGAAGGTCCACATTCTTGAACTTGGAAAGATGCCCCACACTCAGCAATCGCCCTTTCTTTTTCTCAGATCTAGGGTAAAAGACAGATGTGTCTATAGCAGGATAAACAATATCATCTGCCTTGATTCCATAAATCGAGTAACATGCTTCAGCAGTGAAACGACTATTAGCAACCACAGCATCTGAGTAACTGGAAAGACTTCGATCGATCACACTGAACGGTATTGCAGTGATTCGTGCAAGAAGACTTTTCCAGGCTGGTTTCAGCGCTTTAATCCAATCTTTTGAATGAATGAACGCAGAAGGCTCGTGACATATCCAGATAAGCTTGCACTGGGGATGCTTTCGCTTGTATAACCAGCCCCACCAGTTGGCAGGAAACACGTGGGTCAGTACCAGGTCCGGATTCTCTTCTTCTACGGCTTTACTTAAGCGTCCTTGCCAATAGGGGAAACGCAACCAGAACCCCATGTCAGATGTCACGGGACCATCAATCGACATAATACTCAGGTTGGAAGGCAGCTGAATCGCATCAGGAGAATGGTTAAGAGTAACGATCACCACCTCGTTTCCGAATGATGCAAGACGCTCCGCCGTATTCAAGGTATAATTTAGAGCCCCACCCCTCATTACCAGGTGAGGGAAAATAATAACCATTTTCATTTCTTCAATTTCCCTGTCAGCAAAACCTGGCGCGTTTTTGTGGAAGCGTCCCGTTGATGATTGAAACTTGAAGGCGGTCTCCCGGGCCTTCATATTGAACACTCAGGCTAGCAACTCATATAGAGACCTCCAATGAGTAACAGTAACCTGTTGGAAGCCCCGGGGCAAGTGGATTCCTCGTAAAATAAAGAAAAGAACGGTGTTGGTTTTTCACAATAAATAACCCGCCATGACGGGGCGCAGCCTGCCGATCGCCTCACGCCACGAAGCTTTTCGGGCGAACTCTATCCTAAGCCAGCGTATGAACTACAGGCTTCTCTGGACTTGCCGGCTTGTCACGCCGTAATCGAATAAAGGCGAACCCCGGCGTGCCCCTTTACGACCGGAGCCTGTCCTCCATAGCCATGAAATGGCGGAGGAGGGTCGGGCGGCTCCACGCTTTTCACGTTTTTTAACGATTTCAATGCTCTTCTGAGACAAGAATGTTGAGCGAGTGGGTCATGACAGGTCGAAACGGCTGTTTTCCAGAGGAAAACGGTCCATGGAGCGCTCCGCGGGGCGGGTGCGTGTTGAGCAGCCCAAACTGGCCGCATGCCAAATGATCCTGTCTCGCCCGGGCCGGAGCGGATTCTGCGAACTTCGCGGATTCGCTCTCTTTTATTTCGTGTGTTTCGCGGGAGTTATTCTTTGTGTTATTTAATATTTCCAGCCCTCATCCTTCACATGACCGGCGCCAGAAGTTTTGCAAGAGGCTCTATTAAACAGTTGATTTTTTTCAAATTTACAATACGCTTAAGCTGGAAATCGGCTAAATCTCTGCCAAAGTAGTACCTTTCAGGCTTTTTATTGAAGGATATCTATGGTTTGCATACGCAAAAAAACATTTACCCTCCTCGAAGTCATGGTCGCGGCGTTTATCCTCGGCATATCTCTTGTCATGGTGCTGCAGATTCTCGGCACAAGCCGCAGCAGAGTTCTCCGGTCCAAGCACCGCTGGGCCAGGACTCACCTTTTGGAACAAGGCCTTGAATTTCACCTGCTGGCCGGCCCCGATGAAGAATATCCCGACACATTTCTGCCGGAAGGTTTTTCTGTTGTTTGTGAGTTGGTGGAGGCCAGAGAATTACCTGTCTATGCCCGGGAGCCTATCGGCGGAAAAGTACTGGCAGGGATAAAATGCACCGTGCTGGGTGTAGACAATGAAGAGGTGGACAGCTTTACAGTGGAAAAGATTGTCCAGCAGCCACTATACTGACAAAGACCCGATGACGAAAGCAAAAAGACACTTCACCCTATTAGAATTGCTCGTTGCTGTCACTGTTTTTTTACTGCTGACAACCGTTCTAGCCGCCTCCCTGGGGGGGGTCGCAAATTCATGGAAACGCCTGTCCAGCGAAAATCGCCGGATGCAGGAGCTGCTGTCGCTTGATCGGACCATCAAGTCAATAG
>JAABSF010000518.1 GCA_011390535.1 Deltaproteobacteria bacterium
GCCTTTACATCGCTTTTTGCCTTTTATTGACTCACCCCTACCCCCTCTCTGCCGAGCAAAGAGTAGTGATTGTTTTAAAATGAAGCTTTGATTAGTCTTGGTTTATCATGCTATATGGCACTCTGCGAAACTCAGCGACGTACTTCGCGCAACTCTGCGAGAAAAAAGAGAGTGTAATTATTTTATTGATTGAGACTTTTAAAGACAAGGAACTCTTCGGTGTGTTTTGTCCATTTAGGCCCCACTTGCCCAAGGATTCGATGTGCAGGTTCTTTGAAGCAGGAATATCTGTTTTCAACTCTCTTCATCATACTCATTCTCCACATACTCAATACGTCCGGCGATCTCCTCCCACTTGTTCAGCAGATCAGCGATGTCGGTTTTAATCTTTTCGTACTCCAGTGATACCTCTTTCACCCGTTCAGAGTCATCATAGAAATCAGAATTCGCCATTTCGGTTTCGATCTCCGCTTGCCGGGTTTCCATCTCATCAATACCTTTTTCAATCTCTTTGAGACGGCTTTTAAGCGGTTTCAGCTTTTTGGAGAGGGCATTTCTCCGTTCCGCCTCAATCCTTCGCTGCTCTTTTCGGCTGATTGATCGGTCGTCCTTTTGAACCGGTTTGTTTGCCTCGGCTTCCGCCTCCTGGTCCGATTTTTTATCCAGGTAGTAGCTGATATTCCCAAGCCAGGTTTTCAAATATCCGGGCTGAATTTCGAGCGTCTTGTCCACAATCGGGTCCAGGAAATCCCTGTCGTGAGATACAATCATCAGCGTGCCGGCAAACTGCTGAAGGGCCTGCTGCAGAATTCCTTTCGACTGCATGTCGAGGTGGTTGGTGGGCTCATCAAAAATGAGGAAATTCCCGGGATTCAGCAGCATTTTTGCCAGGGCGAGCCTGCTTTTTTCACCTCCGGAAAGTACCGATACTTTTTTAAATACGTCATCATCCGTAAACAGAAAACAGCCCAGAATGGTACGCAGGCGCGTTTCCGAATCGCGGGTGCCTTCGGTTTTCATCTCATCCAGAACGTTGTTGGCCGGGTTCAGCTCCTCCGCCTGGTGCTGGGCAAAATAGCCCGGCGTTACATTGTAGCCGTACTCCAGGGAGCCGTCCTGGTAGGGCTCTATACCGGCCAGAATCCGGATGAACGTCGACTTCCCGGCCCCGTTTGGCCCTACCACGGCAATCTTATCTCCCCGTTCAATTTCATAATCCACACCGTCAAATACCGTAAGATCATCGTACCGTTTCACCAGGTCTTGCACCTTCATTACTACCTGACCCGATCGTTCGGGCGGCGGAAAACGAAAGGTGATCTCTGCCTCGTAATCATCAATTTCGATACGTTCCATCTTTTCGAGCTGCTTGATGCGGCTCTGAACCTGTTTCGCCTTGGTGGCCTTATACCGAAACCGGTCTATAAATTCCTGCGTTTGTTTAATCTCTTTCTGCTGATTTTCGTACTGTTTTTTGAGCAGCTCCATCTCCTCGGCGTACTTTTTCTCGAAAAAAGAGTAGTTGCCCGCATAGTCATACAAATTGCCCCTGTCGAGAGCGAGCGTTCTGCCGGTTACCGAATTCAGAAACGCCTTATCGTGGGAAACGATAATTACGGCACCTTCATACTGTTTCAGAAACGCTTCGATCCACTGCAGCGATTCTATATCGAGATGGTTTGTGGGTTCATCCAGCATCAGGTAGGTGGGTTGTTTGAGAAGCAGTTTTGCCAGCGCGATTCGCATCAGCCAGCCCCCGCTGAACTCAGTGGTAGGACGGCTAAAGTCGGAGGGACTAAATCCAAGTCCGTCCAGGACCCTCTCAATATCCGCACCCAGTGAATAGGCGCCGGCATCCTCCATTTGATGCTGAATTTTGCCAAACTCTTCTACGGCTGCATCGTGCTCCGGACTACCCGCAGTGCTGTTTTCCAGTTTTTTCTGAACGGATTGATAGATGTCGCGAAGTTCCAGAATTTCGCTGAAAGCGTGCTCCACCTCCTGCATTACGGTGAGGTTGGGATCGGGCTCAACGCCATCCTGCGGGAGATACCCGACCGTTGCCGTGTTGCTCATTTTCACAGAGCCGCCGTCGGCATTTTGTTCGCCGGCAATAACCTTCAGCAGTGTCGATTTACCGGCACCGTTCGGCCCCACCAATCCGATTCGCTCCCCGGGGTTGATAGTCGCCGATATCTCATTAAAAAGCGGCCGTTCGCCAAAGTAGAGCGAGATGTTATCGATCTGGAGCATACGTCTTTATGAAAACCTGAAATTTGTGAAGGGATGAATACCGGCTTGTTAAAATAGGGAGGATTAATGAGGAAAACAGGGGAAGAATATTCAACAGAGGCGAACAGGAATGAAACTCTATAAAAAATTATATATTTGCAATTGCATTCAAAATAATAATTTACTTATTTAACAATTAAATATTGGTTTTAGGGGGAAGTTAAAGTATTAGCTCTCGGTGAGGGTAACGGTCTTGGCAGTGTAGGGAACCATTAATAATTAAGAGGTTGAGCAGGTTCTTTTCGATTTCTCCTGCCTTATTAAACAAACATCACAATGAAGATGTGAAACTTAAAATAAAGAGAAAACTGGATATGGAGAGAAGAGAAGATTACAAAAAGGTGTTAAAAGCAGGTCTTTTCATATGTTCGATCGTCCTGATGACTGGATGGGGTGAGAAAGCTTGGGGTCAGCAAGTATGGACATACGATTTTGGAACAGGCACAGGTACGCATAGTTCGGGTGAGAGCACAACTTTTTTGCCATCTCCACAAACGGATGGTGGAGCCGCCAGAGTTAGAATTGGGACCGGGGATGGAGCTATTTCTCTTGAAAGTTCAGCTATTGGCACATTTTCGCAAATAAAAATGGTGGCATCTTCTTCATCTTCAAGTAATTATGTTCAGATTTTTGATTACTTAAATCCTGATCAAGTTTTTTATACAAAGTTTTCATTTAAAATAA
>JAABSF010000519.1 GCA_011390535.1 Deltaproteobacteria bacterium
AGGATCGTGGACCTTAGGCACGTCTACATCCAAATCTTGTGCAAAAGGCCCAAATGCAGCAGCGGTGTCCGCTTCGGCAGCCATTGAGGCGAGCCTCTTTTTAAAAGACCCGGGCAACGCCGTCATGGTGCTCTCGGAGACGATGTATGTTACGTCCAGCAATTCGATTTTGAAAGTCCACTGTTCCAGCGGCGAGGCAATAATATCTTTCATTGTTTTGATGGCGTTGGTGGGATCCATCACAGGCCCGAAAGGGTCGGCTCCCGGGTGTGAGAGTTCTCTCTTAAGAGCTTCAGCGGCACCATATCGGAGCCATCCTCTCATATTGTCTTTTATCGCTCCGGCGATCTCTTGTGGGCTGAGATCCCCGTCTTTGTTGAAAGCCGCCGCAGCAGCAGCAGGATCCACGTTGCCCAAGATATGCATCTGAGCCAGAGTGGCTAACTGAAAAGGCTGCCCTGCCACCGGCTGCGCAGGAAGCTCTACTTCATAATCAAGTTTAAGTGTCTCTCTCTTTCCCATTCAAGCCCTCGCGCAAATCAAAAAAAATAGTCCTCTGTTTTTGGAGTAAGGGCTGACTCGGCAGCTCCTTCAGTGGCTGACTAACTTGACATAAATACGGCATATCGGCCACATATATCCGCACGTTTATGCAGAAATACATGGAAACACATGACATACTTATGCAAATACTTATGTAAACACAAGTGCACAAGTGCAAATATTTGCTTGAAAATATAACCTATTGTTCAAAATATTTCGAGTCATCCCATTTTATTCTGGTATTTGACCAAAAGTATTGCGAAACTTCGATTTTTTCAGCAGCGGATGATTGTACAAAAATGAATCCAGGGAAATAAACTAATGTCAAAGACTCGAACTTCATGCAAACTCAAACCAAAAGACCTCTCTAAATCAGTTCCAAAATCTTGGATAAGTTTCCGAACCACAAAGAACCTGAATCCTCACTGGGGAACCATCGGCCAAGAACGAGCAATGGACGCTATCGAAGTGGGTCTCGCGCTGGAAACGCGGGGGTTCAATATCTTCGCCTCCGGTGAGGCCGGCTCGGGAAAGACATCCACAATAATCAAGTTACTGAATGAAAAAGCAAAGGATCATTCATCTCCGCCCGACTTGTGTTATGTGAGCAATTTCAAACACCCTGAGCGCCCACTCCCCATTTTTGTTCCAGCTGGTGTGGGCCAGCGACTCAAAGAAGATGTAAAACAAGCAATCCTCGAGTTAAAAAAACTGGTGCCCAGAGCTCTCTCGGAGGGCACCTTCGGCCACATAAAAGCCGGGATTTTGACAAACGCACGGCAAAAAGCCATGGAGGCCACAAAAAAAGCATCAGCAGCGGCCGAAAAGCTTGGACTTAAATTACAAGAAGACCAAGACGGCTTGCGAGTCGTGCCGATTGTAGATGGAGAGCCCCTAAACCAAGAGACTTTTGAATCCCTTTCAGGTGAGAAGAGAAGAGAGATAGAAGAAAAGATGCTCTCTTTTCAAAAACACCTGGACGCCCACGCCTACCAAAACAGACAAATGGAGAGAGAGCATGTCGAGTCATTATTGAAGGCGGAGGTGAGGGCGGTAACCCCGGCAGTGGAGGGCATGATCCAGGATCTTATTAAAAGTTACGGAAAGCATGGAGAGAAAATCAAAAACTACTTCGAAGAGATGAAAAAACACATCTTGGCCAATCACCGCAGTTTCGTCAGAGCAGAAGAGGACCAAGAAGAAATAGGAGAAGACTGCCTATCTGATGGACTGGAAATCTATGGTGTGAACCTGGTTTGTGATCGTACAGATCAAAAAGGAGCACCTGTAATCGTTGAAAAAGTTCCATCACCTGCAAATCTCTGCGGTTGCGTGGAGTATCTTCCCGCAAACGGTGGACTTACAACAGATCACACAATGATCCGAGCTGGAGCTCTTCACCAAGCTAACGGCGGTTATTTACTCCTACAGGTGGGAGATCTTCTGAATCATGAAAATTCTTGGCCGGCCCTTAAGCGGGCACTGCGACATAAAGAGTTGAGAGTTGAAGAAGCTATCAGCCTGGGAGACAGCCAACGACGAATCGCCGGCACAATGAAACCGGAGCCGGTTGAGATAGATGTAAAAGTAATCCTCGTGGGCAGCGAAGCTGTTTATTACGCTATGAAGCTTCAAGATGAGGACTTCAGCAGATTGTTCAAGATCAAGGCCGAGTTTGAACCATCTATGCCCACAACAAAAGAACATGTTAATTTACTGGCGGCTTTTTTAGGACAAGTCTGTCGAGCAGAGAGCTACCTGCCCATCCACAGAAGTGGTTTCATGAAAATGATCGAGGTCGCTAACAGGAGAGTGGGAAGTCAGGAACGCATGACTACCCACCAGGCCGAGCTCCTGGATCTGGTGGCAGAAGCCGACTACTTTGCAAAAAAGGACAACGCCCGCGCGATTCGAAAAAAAGATGTAGAGCGCGCGTTGCGCGAGATCAAATATCGCCATGGTGCCGTAGCCGACTCTGTCCAAAGAGGCATAAACGAGGGCACCATAATCATAGAAACAAAAGGTGAAGCTATCGGCCAAATAAACGGGATCGCGCTCTATGATTTGGCCGGGGTGTCTTTCGGAATCCCGGTGCGGATAACCTCCAGAGTCTATGCCGGTAAAAGAGGTGTGGTAAACATTGACAGAGAAGTAAACCTATCAGGCGCGATACATGATAAAGGCAGCCTTATCTTGGTGGGCTATCTGGGCGGCCGGTTCGCGCACAGCCAAACACTAGGGCTTTCAGCATCAGTCACCTTCGAACAATCTTACGACGAGATCGACGGTGACTCTGCATCCAGCGCAGAGCTTTATGCTCTGCTCTCGGCACTCTCTGGGTACCCCATCAAACAAGGCATAGCGGTGACCGGATCCGTGAACCAGCTTGGAGAGGTTCAACCCATAGGCGGTGTTAAGATCGGAA
>JAABSF010000520.1 GCA_011390535.1 Deltaproteobacteria bacterium
TCCGGTATCCAGATGCACTACTCGGCTGCCGCCGTCGCGAATCTGTTTTATAACGGTGGCGGCTCGAGCCGCTCCACCGACGGAGGTCAATGAATCGGATTTTGTCAGGAGCCCGAGGCTTTGATCAGTCACCGCAACTTTCATTTTGTATGGGAGCAGCCGTGAATGCCAATCAGCGGTGTGAATGAAGGTGACCTTGATGCTGTGCCCCTCTACTTCTGTGCTCTTTGTTTCTTTCAAACACCCTAATGTCGAAAGCAAGAACACTGTAAGCAACACTGATAAGAAAGGATTGATGAGTTTCATGTTATCGCCTTTTTTTTAATCTGCTCAAACTTTAGCACATACATTAGAGGCGGTCCATTCCAGAACGTAAAGAAACAGACAAAAACTGTCAGTTTTCTTTTTTTTTCGCTTTTTACACCATCATTATGTCATCTAAACAGCCTATGGTAACCTTTTTATTTTAGTTTTGCGGAACAACTGTTCTGTTATGGCTACACCTATCCCGACTCTGATGGAGGTAAGCGTTTCTTGACGACTCAAGTTTTTGTCGTTACCGTATTCTTTGAGATCTATGAGCTTTTAAGCTTTGTTTTGAAGGGCAGGCCGTAAGATTTCAATCTGCATCGGCGTTTGTTCGAACTCTGGAAATTCTCTTTAAACCGGAGAAGGACGGAAAAGTTGGCCAGTATTCTTGTTCACATTGAACTGTTGGGAGAGCGTCCGCACCCGTTCTCTATAGAGGCATTGAAAACTGCGAGGCATGTGTCTTCGGCTCTTGGAGCGACGCTCTACGCGGTCTTGCCTTGTGATTCCCCTCCTTTATACGGAGAGGATGATTTGATAGCGGTTTTATCTCGGAGCGGGGCGGACAAGGTCATTTTGATGACACACCCTTCTTTGGGAGCACCGGCACGTTATTTTGGGCATGGATCAGCGTTGTTGGATGCATGCAAGCAGTTTAGACCGGCGCTGCTTTTTGTGCCTGAGACTTCCGCCGGCCGGGACATAGCTCCGGCTATAGCTTCTTCTTTGGGAGGTGTTTTTTTCTCACGACCTTCGTTTTCCCGGTCGAAAGAAACAGGGTGGACTGTGGGCGAGTTTTCTGTGGATGGTAAATTGCGCCGTGAGCTGGTCCTCGAAAAAACTGATCGAGCAATCGTTACATTGTTTCGCCATAGCGATATTGAGACTTTTCCCACCATAAAGGATGAAGCTGAGGTTGTTGTGTTGTCTCCGGGTGGACTGGACAAGAAGGTTCATGTACATGCCTTAGAGGGAGGTTTTGATGTAAAGCCCGGCAATGGCACATCAATCTGTTTGATAGCAGGGGCGAGTCTGAAAAAAGAGACAGTCTCTCGGCTTCGTAGAGAGGCGGCACATCATGACTTGGATTTTGGTTTGACCTGGGAAGCCTATGAGAAAGGGCTTGGTGATGTGAGTGAGGTTTTAGGTGCAGGCGCTGAGTTGCCTCTTGCAGATACGGTGGTGTGTTTTGGTATAGCGCATCACCATGTTGAACTGGTCCAACGAGGCAGAGGGCGCAGAACCATTGTCGTGACAGAGAAAGAGTTTGCTGGTTTTCGGTGTTGTGGAGGAGAAGAGTGTGTAGGCGATGCTGATGAGATAGCGTGTGGTTTTTTAGATCTTTTAGAAGAGAAGAGAAAAGAACTTCCTGATGAGGGTGAAAAAGATAACCCTTCAGAACAACAGGACCTCAGAAAAAATATTGGCCCCATAAGTTGGAAGGATGCAGCATCCAGGATTGACGAGTTGAAGGCTCCGGTGCTTAAAGACAGTGAAGGATTGATCATGGTGTTCGTGTCCCCATCATCATTGCAATTGTTGGGAACAAGAGGAACGAGCACTTATGACGGGTATGCCTTGTTTTGTGCAAAAAGAATTCACGAGAAAAATGGACTATCTGTTGTTGTGGTTTGTTGTGGTCCTGAAGGGATTGAATCGGAGCTTTCTGCTGTGACGGCTGAGTTTGGGTTTAGGGGTGTGCGCGTGTGGGATAAAGAGCTTGAAGGTGCTGGATATAGAGCATATGAGAGAGTCCTCGCAGGGGCAGTGGAGACATTTTCTCCTTCTCTGGTGCTGACTGGTGATCGATCTCCTGTGTGGTCTCATGGTCTCTTGGGGCCTGCTGTGGCCCGAAAAATGGATTGGCCACACATAACCGGTGCCTTTGATGTTTCGCTACTTGGAGAAAAAGATAAAAGTCGGGCTGTAGCCGGGAAGATCTCTCTTGGGAGATTGAATTTTTGGAGCTTTAGTTTGCCTGGGGTGATTTCAGTTGCGGGGGAACCTAGTGGTTTAGTGGATTTTTCGGATGAGGAATTCGGCAGGAATAAGAGCGCCGAGGTAGATCAATTGAGCCTCAATGATTTGGGAATTACAAAAGTTGATTTAGGGCCTCTATGTCGCAGGGGAACAGAGATTAAGAATTATGATGGCGTTGTAGAAGGTAAGCTCTATAAAAGTTGCCGGGAGCTCTTTTCTGAGCTGCTAAGCCTCCTTGATTAAGCTTTTCTGAAAAGGGGTTATGTTTCTATTTCAACATCTACGGGCAACGCAGCTTCTTTCTCTGATTCTTTAGTTGTTTCTTCTTCTATCTTTGCCTCAGGTTCATCGGCTTGTTTGGCAGCGCCCATCAACTTGGACCTTACTTCTTTTGCGCTAAGGGCGAATTGTTTGGATTTTTCCGATTCTCCCATCTCTTCGTAAAATTTGCTCATCATTTCACATGTTTTTGCTACCTCCATATGATGGCCCAGCGAAGAGAAGATCTCAAGGGCGGATTGATACTCTCTTTCGGCTTCAGTAAACAGTTTTCTTATAAACGCCAGCTTTGCTAAAGTGCGATGAGCCGCCCCGGTGTGTGCTTTGTTGCCGGTTGTTTCCGCCAACTCCAGAGCATCCAAGAGGTA
>JAABSF010000521.1 GCA_011390535.1 Deltaproteobacteria bacterium
CGGACTCTGTTTTGATGGTTGAAAACACTGAGACAATAGGCAAAACCGTTCAATGCCTTTCACAAGTGGCGCCGGGAGAAAACGTAATCCACAGAGGGGAAGATATCAAAAAGGGGGAAATTGTTATCCCGGCCGGTAGGAACCTTCGCTCACCGGAGCTTGGGGTGCTTGCCTCCCTCGGTGTTTTAGAGATCGAGGTCCACCGTAAGCCGGTGGTGGGTGTTCTTCTTTCCGGAGATGAAGTAGTGGATTGGAAAACACAGAAACTGAGCCTTGGAAAGATTCGGGACAGCAACGCGCCTGCTATAGAATTTCTCTGCCGCCGAGAGGGAGCGGAGGTTAAAGTTGGAGGAGTTTTACCGGACAGGCGGGAAGCGTTTTTGCAAAAGAGCCGGGCAATGCTTAAACAAGTTGATTTTTTGGTTTTTTCCGGAGGCAGCTCGGTGGGATCACGCGATTTCACCGCTGAGACAATGAATGCGCTGGGTGAACCTGGTTTGCTCGTAGAAGGCATCTCAGTTAAACCGGGGAAACCGACATTGGTCGCTGATTGCGACGGAAAACCTGTGCTGGGGCTCCCGGGCCACCCCGTATCTGCTGTGACCATTTTTCAGGTATTCGGAAGGGCGGTTCTACGGCGACTCAGCGGAGTCACAGAACCCGCATTCAACCCATCTGTTCGCGCAGAGCTTTCCAGGAACATAGCATCCAGCACCGGGCGAACGGATTATGTGCGGATTAGACTCGAAAAAAGTGATGAAAATAGACTTCCATACGCGGCTCCTGTTTTCGGCAGATCCGGAATGCTCAAGACCCTGGTCGAAGCGGATGGTTATCTGGTTGTAGAAGCCGGAAAGGAAGGGCTGGCCGCCGGAGAAGAAGTGGATGTCTTTTTGTATGAATGACTAAACGGGATCTCATCGAGATCCTAACGAACATGATGACAGTGTTTAGGAGAATAATTGAATTTTAAACAGGATCTCATCGAGAGCCTAACGAACATGATGACAGTGTTTAGGAGAATAATTGAGAAAAGTATACCTCAACAACATTCCCAGAACGGAAGCCCTTGAGCGTTTTTTGCGCGAAGTTGAAATCCCTCGCAAAGAAGAAGAGGTTCCCTTGCGCGAAGCGTTGGGCCGGGTCACATCCCGACCGGTGACCGCGGCGCTCTCAATGCCGGGCTTTCATTCGGCAGCGATGGACGGAATCGCTGTATCTTCGGTGAAGACATTCAATGCCTCGGATCAAAACCCGCTGAGACTCAAAAAAGGGAAAGATTTTGCTTTCATTGATACCGGGAATCCTCTCCCCAAGGGTTGCGATGCGGTTATAAAAATCGAAGAGGTGCACTTTCCGGATGTGGATGATGAAACAGCAGAGATATTGGCCCCGGCAGGGCCTTGGCAACACGTGCGCCCGGTGGGAGAAGATGTAGTAGCGGGAGAGTTGATTGTCTCATCTCATCACCGGTTGCGCCCCGCAGATCTTGGAGCGCTGGCGGCAGGGGGAATCTCTTCCATCAAAGTGCTAAAAAAACCTTCTATCGTTGTTATTCCCACTGGGTCGGACCTTGTTCCGGCCCACGGGAAGCGGCCGCCGGGGGCAGTGCCTGATTTCAACAGCATCGCCATCGAGGCTTATCTGAAGGATTGGGGAGCAAAACCAACGGTGCGCCCAATCGTTGAAGACGACTTTAGCGCTCTTTCGGAAGCCATCCAAGAAGCATCCATCAATGCCGACATGGTTCTTATCATCGCCGGATCATCTGCAGGGAGAAAGGATTACACCTACCACGTAATCAAAGAATTGGGACATGTCTTTGTTCACGGAGTAGCTACCAAACCCGGCAAACCCACCATCCTTGGGATGGTAAACGATAAACCGGCCGTTGGGCTTCCCGGTTACCCGGTTTCCGCCTATATGAGCCTGGATTGGTTTGTCCGGCCTCAGATAAACCGTTACCTTGGACAGGCTGAGAACAGTGAAAGCACGGAAAACAAAATGAAAGCTCGTCTGGGACGACGGGTGGTTTCGTCGATGGGTTCCGAGGAACACGTGAGGATGTCCGCTGGTTTTGTAAACGGCGGATATGTAGCAACTCCCCTGGCGCGCGGTGCAGGAGTCACCATGTCGATGGTTCGAGCTGAGGGTCTTTTGATAATACCCCCTGAATCTCTCGGCTACGAACAAGATGAAGAGGTGGAGCTGCAGCTTCTCAAGCCCGCTTCAGCAATAAAAAAGAACCTGCTTGTTGCGGGAAGTCATGATTTAATCATAGATCTGCTCGCGACCGCCGTTAGGGAAAAGAACCCCGAGCTATCGCTTTCGTCTGCGCACGTGGGCAGCATGGGAGGGATAGTCGCAGTTGGTGGAGGCCGGGCGCACTTTGCCGGCATCCATCTTTTCGACCCCGAGAGCGGAGAGTACAACATACCATACGTGAAACGCTATCTGTCCTCCATGGAGACGGTCTTGATGACCCTGGCGTATCGAACTCAGGGTTGGATAGTACCAAAGGGAAACCCGGACAAGGTAGAGGGCCCATCGGAGATAGCGACACAGAAGCTTCTTTTCGTTAACCGGCAAAAAGGGGCTGGAACAAGGCTCCTGTTTGATCATCTTTTAAAAGAATCAGGTATAGACAAGAGCCGAATACGAGGATACCGGAGAGAAGAGCACACTCACCTGAATGTAGCGGCGGCGGTGGCTGCGGAAACAGCCCGGGTGGGCCTCGGTATTTTGCCTGCGGCCGCTGCCTTCTCCTTGGATTTCGTCCCGGTGGGCGAGGAACGATATGATCTACTTATGACACGTAGTTTCTTTGAATCGCCGAACGGAAAACTTATTGTAAACATCATCACCGACAGAGATTTCATCCGCAAAGTAGAGAATATGGGCGGTTACAGCATGCGTGAAGCAGGCATGGTGAGAGAGAGTTGAAGGCAGGTATTTTCGGCATT
>JAABSF010000522.1 GCA_011390535.1 Deltaproteobacteria bacterium
CTCTTCCATTCTTTTTGATTTCAAATTTGAAACCCTCCACACCGTGGAGAGGGTAGCTCAGTTTTATAGTGCCGCCTCCCGGGGGGGTTGGAAAAACGGCTCTACACATAATTTCACAGGCACACCGGTAAGGCTTAGCAGGATCCTTCGGGTTTTTTTCCGAGCATTCCTCAATGGATGGATGAAGCTTGGTAACCGCCTTTTTGTATGAAACATACCATTCATGTAAGGCGCCTTTTTCAGCTTCGGCTTCATTTTCGTGAGAACTATCACCAGGGTCATTGTTTGTGGAATCCGTGTGGGTAACAGTGTAGCCGGAGTCATCATCTTTAGTGGACTGGGAAGGATCTTTGCCATCCGTTGTATCCGATTTTGCATATGTTTCTTTTGTTTTCCCTCTTCCAGCCCTTGGCGACTGCGGCCCTTCACTCGTTTTACAACTGTTTGATATCATCCCAGCCATTATAAGCAGGAAGAACATGCGGGACATCCGTGCTGTTGTTTGTAGATTATTGCGGCATCGGTTTGCGCGGCTTTTTTTCATTACTAACTTTTCCATTCTTTTTTTGTATTCCTTGAATATTACAACCACAAACACAAATAAGATCAATTTCCGGAAAGCGCAACCGTCACCGACTGGAAAGAAGAAGATCCCTGTCTTCGTTATTGACGGGCTTTATTCGTGTTCAAAATGAAAAAGAAAGTCCGGTGGTGCTCGAGCCTAAGGATGGACGCGGAGTTTGTGTTTTTGAGTTGACGCGGATTCTTTTGGTGCCCCCGGAGGGGCGCACATAAAAAAGATACCAACATAAAGTCCCTATCGCCAAGACACCCCCGGAAATAAGGAACCCATCGGTTAGCTTAGCGTACAGGTCCCCTCGATCGGCTGCATCTAGACGCTCGCTTATGCTTAGAGAGGAGTCGCCCATTTTCTTCTCTTCTCTCAAGGCGAGACCTCCAAGAATGGAAGCTGTGATCCCCGCTACTGCGGTAATCGCCGTTCCCGTCCAAAGGAGGGCGAGACCCTTTTTGGGGATGTCTATCGTTTTATAGACGATCGGCTTTTCCACCAGCTTTTGCTTGGGACGCGTCAAGGCCACACGGCGGGAAATGGTCTGTCCCGGATTCAATTTTACGTCCATAGCTTCTGTATTGTAACCCTTTTTCTTAATTACTAAGGTATGAGCTCCCGGCATTAGGCGTATTGGATCGTTGAGTGGTGAAGTGCCATAGGGGGTGCCGTTTACCGTCACTTGGGCGTTGGGTTGAGAGATCTCGATTTTCAAAACAGCAATGTCTTTGCGCAGATCATTGATCCGTTCTTTTGCCAACACCAAAAGATCCTTTGCCGTATCTTTTGGGGCTTTTTCCAAAAACTTTTCATAGGCTTGAATGGCTTTGACATAGCGCCCCAACTCTTTCTGTGTTTGTGCTATGTTGAAAAAAATTTTTGGGCTGGGATACAACTCATAAGCCTTTTGGAATTTGTCCAAAGCACCCACATAATATCCAGTGCGAAGGAGACGGACGCCAATTTTTACCAGCTTGAGCGCCTGTGATCTTGCGGTGTCCGCCTTACTGATGTTTTCATTTTGATGCTTTCTTTTTCGCCTCTTTGTCCGTGCCTCGGATCCGCAGGGAATCATAGAGATAAGAATCACCAGAGACCACACGGTCACTTGGTGCTTTTTGAAAAGAGCGGTTAAACGACAATGAAACAGAAGGCTGCTTTTTATAGTTCTATCTTTGTTCATATATCGACAATGGCCTTTATATCACGCTTTCCCCGGGAATCTCGTTCACGAGGTCTCGCTCTACTATCCGTCTTGGATTTTTGTCTTTTTACATTCACACGACGACCGGACTTCTCGGATTTCGTGAGTGAAATGACCAGAATTTGATCCGCTTCCGCAGAGATAGGCAGAGTTTTCGGAACATAACCCTCTTTTTTTACCAAAAGTTTGTGTTTTTCCGATCCTTTCAAAAGTTCCAAAGGTAGAGCTTCTACAAGGCTCCCATCCAGATAGACCTCGGCATCTTTTGGGTCGAGGGAGAGCTTTACTCTGATCGTTTTATTCTCCTTTTTTTCAGGTGCATCATCGAGTTGCTCTTCAGATAAAGCTTTGACACCGTTATCATTATTAACATCTTTGTTAACATCTGAAGAGCCGGGCTTTGTGACGGGATTGGACTTATCGGGACCCTCTACTTTCTTGTCGCCTTCCAATCCGAAGAAAACCCACAAAGCGATAACAAGGGCCAAAACAGATAGCCCCCCCAATGCAACACCTAAGAACTGGCGGCTCTTTTTTGGTGCCTCTTCAGTAGTTTTCCCACTCGTCCATGCCATGGGGGTAGCAAAGGGAGAGGAAAGAGAAGCTGGAGTGTTTCCCTCGATAGTCTGGCTGAATGCAATGACTTCGTTGGATTTTGCTCTTTCCGGTTGATTCCGGGGGATTTCAGCAGTGCTCACAAGTCGTTCACCAAAGACCGCGGCCTTGAACTCTTTTGCCGAAGAGAAGCGATGCTGAGTGTCAATGGCTAGAGCTTTCAACAAAACCTTCTCCATATCCAACGGCAGTTCGGGGTTAGCCTCTCGGGGCGGGACAATCTTCCCACCGATAATCTGGTAGAGTAATTGATTGAGATTTTGTGCAGTAAAGGGCCGCTTTCCGGTCAGGGCTTGGTAGAACATGGTGCCCGCAGAAAAGAGATCCGAACGATGGTCGATAGTTTTTTCTCCTCTGGCTTGCTCCGGAGACATGTAAAATGGGGTGCCCAAAATGAGGCCCGTAGATGTCAAATGGAGCTTTGCCTCTTCGCCGCCACACATCTTCGAAATGCCAAAGTCTAATAATTTTACAAAATAAGGGTCATCTCCTCGAGAGACAAGGAACACATTCTCGGGCTTCATGTCTCG
>JAABSF010000523.1 GCA_011390535.1 Deltaproteobacteria bacterium
TCCTCCGCTCCCTTCCCATACTTCGTCCCCCCGTTTTCCTTTTTTCCGTTTTTGTTTGTTGAAGGGTTGTCCATAAAAAATTTATTGTATAATGTTTCATGAATAGGGTTTGATAGGGAAAGACGGAACGGCTATACGTAAAAACGTTTTGGGCTTTTGTCGCTATTTCGGTGAGTTTTATGAACGTTGAAAGAGCTTATGAAGAATTCAAACGGATAAAGGAAGATCTGCCGTTACAAGATGACGATAGAGAAATCACGGACAACGAAGCTTCCACTCGTTTGCATTTGATCGATCCTTTACTGTCCCGGGTGTTGGGTTGGTCCAACCGGAACATCAAACCGGAGATCTCTTTGGGTAAAGGACGCGTAGATTACTTATTGTATCACGATGACGGAGTTTGTTCATTTGTAATAGAAGCAAAGAAGCGCACGGTTGATCTTTTAAACAAAGAACCATTGAAAAAATTTCGTAGAATGAAGCTCTCCGGGCCCAGCTTGAAAGATGTTTGGAAAATAATCAGCGGACAAATGGCCGGGTATTTGGGTGTCCATATGCCGAATTATGGCGCGGTCACCAATGGAGAGCAATGGATTGGTTTCTTGGCGGTACTGCGGCCCAGAGACACCCATTTGTCTGACTTGGATGCTGCGGTTTTTCGATCTCTTGACGAGATTGAAAAAAACTTTGAACAATTCTATGAGCTTTTTTCATGCGAAGGGGCGCGCCGAAGGAAGTTACAGATTCTCCTGGCACCAGAGTCGGCTCGCGGGGCTGTTCATTGTCCGGCACCGACATGTGTGGTGAGACCTGCTGAAGAGAAGCCTCTTTCATATCAGCAAAATGAACCCTTTTACCAAGATCTTCGTCGTGCGATGGATTTGGCGTTTCTGCCGATTCAGGACGACCCCGAGGCATTGGAGAAGTGTTTTGTAGAATCAAGGGAGAGCAAGGACGCAGATAGCAGACTGGAACGACTGGCTGCGGAGTTGACTCAAGCTCTTCGTGATGCGCCGTCAGAGTATCCAGTGGATGTGCGCCAAGAGATAGGTAATGTGAGACGGGGAGAAACGGATCGCGCTGATTTGCCACCCGGTAAGGATTTGCAGGGAAAAGGTTATATAGCGAGGATTATTGGTGAGCCTACGGCTGGAAAATCGGTATTCTTGAAAAGGCTTTTTGCTAGTAAGCTTAAAGATTTGAGAAACCATATAGTTTTGATATGGGTTGATTGTGAGGAGTTATCTCCTTTTGAGGAAAGGAACGCCGGTCAAAGAGCATTGGAACAACTGAAACGTGAGCTTTGTGGTGAAGAAGGACCGGAATGGACAGTAGTACGAGAAGTATACAGGAATGATTGGAATGCCTATACCAAGTTATACGGAGTCTCCTCAAACGATGATGATGAACGTCAACACCGTATTAATTTCTTGGAATCAATGCAAAGAAATGGGCGTGCCGACCCCCTGACGGCATTTGGTAAGTGGGCGGATTTCTCGCTTCGTAACCGCAGAAAGCTTCCTTGTATTGTAATTGACAACGTGGATCATCTTGATGTCGCAAAAAAGGCAGCAGCATGGACCACTGGAATACATCGATCATGTTTTGCACTCACAACAATCGCATTAGATGACACAACACTTTGGAGACTTCGCAAGCAACAGGAAGACCAACTTTCCAAGCTGGGGCCTGAAAGCTTCTGGCTACACAAACCCAAAATTGGTGAGGTTCTTGAGAATCGTCTCGATTTCTTGGCTAAAGAACTGGAAAAGCGTAGCAACAAAAACAGCTCCAGTCTGCGCTCCTTGACACATCTTGGTTGGAATCGCCAGTGGAAGTGGAGTGTCGATACTCGACAATTGGCTCCTGTTTTGAGTCGCGTGCTGATTGAAGATAAAGAAATATCCGGGTGGATCGCAAAGGTATGTAATTTCAACATTCGCGAAGTACTAGAGTTGTGTAAGAGAATTGCATTGTCTCCTCATGTGAGATCCAGCGACATGTTCTGTGGACAAGTGATCGAGAGGCCTCCAAGTAGATGGCGTGCTATGAAGGCAATCATTGCTCCAACAAGCGAACAGTTCCAGGATGATGCTACTGATATAGTAATGAATATTTTTGGATTCTGGCTAGGACAAGACTGGGTGCCCTTGATGCCTGGGCGGTTGTTGGCTTTCCTTAGAGAAACTGAAAAAGATGAACGTAACAGGAAGGAGCGGTTTCCAGGTTTTGTCGGCGTGAAGCGTATCGAGGGTCTTTTTGAGTGTCATCTTGGAATTCCCCGACATGTCACCAAAAGTGTTCTGGTAGAGCTTGTTGATCGCCAACTGCTTGAAACATTCGATCCATCTAATCGAAATCTCTGCAATCCCGGTGCAAAAGTCAGAGTAACCCCCCGTGGTAGTCTTCATCTTGATTGGGCTCTGACAGAACCTACGTATGTTAGGATGATGGCAGAGGTGGATTCACTGGTGGTGGAGGATGTGGCCCAAAGGATGCGTGAAAGCCGCAAACGATTCCTTGAAAATATCATCAACAAAGCGGTGGCAAGAGAGGCTGAATTCGATATGATTGAAATTTATGTCTCTTACGTCTTGTCGTATGGAAGAAAAGTAGGATTAGCGACTGATGCATCGGAACTGGGAGCCGTGAAAAGTTTTGAACAGGCAATTCGCGGTAAATGGTGCGGCGACCAGGAAACCATCATTCAAGAAACTTTATAAAAATTCGGTAAACATTTTCTTCTCCAGCACCATACCGTCCTTCACATCAAGAAAGCCTTGCTAGGTCTCCGTCCCCACATTTGCCTCTCATATTTGTTTTCGTCTCCACTTTATATCTTTACATCCGTTCTTGCAGCCCAACAATCTGTTTCCGTCCCCTCGTATTCTTGACCCATGCTTCTCTGCTCCGAAGCAACTACCGCACTTCCGCATCAGGCTCTCCTGCAG
>JAABSF010000524.1 GCA_011390535.1 Deltaproteobacteria bacterium
TTTTATGATTTTTCTTTTGTAACCGGACATTCAAAAGACCTCCGTTTTTTGTAATTCGGTATTCATGTACCTAAATACCTTTATGTTGGTGTGTTGTCAAGTGTCTTGAGAAAAACAATTGCTGTGCGTGAGGGAGTTATCATTTGCGAGGGAATAACCAGTTAACTAAGCGTAAGGAAATTGGTCTGTGTAAGCGAGTCATTCCGCCTGGGCAAGTATTTATACTTTGCGATTGCCATGTAACCCCTGATATGTACCCTTGACCCAATGTATTAGTGAGGGATAGATTCAAGGTGGCCATCTTGAAAATCCCTGTGCCGGTGGGTCTTGCATAGGTAGTGAGCTATCCCTGGGTCCAACGGTGAGGTTGTTTGATTCTCATGTGGAGATGTTTTTTTGGACATGAAACTTTTTGGCTTGAAGAGAAAACATGGTTGAAGCCTGCATATCTGTTAAGACTTGATTTGGTAGAGGTCTGTAAACAGGCGCGGAGATTTGATCTGCTCTGCAGGTTCCCAGCGAAAGGGAGGATATAATGTCGGGAGACGAACAGGCGAATGTTAATTTTCTTTATGAACCCAGAGTATACCTTGTGGGGCGTCCATCCTTGAATACGGATGGCTTGGCCCGGTTTTTTGACGATGAGGGGGTCAACTTCCTTATTAAAGGAAAGCCTGTGAACGGAGACGGTGAAAAGCACCCCAGAACATGGAATGCCGACACTGATAATGCAGCGGAGCTGGTCTGTATGACGGCGGGGAAAATCTGTTACGACGCATACGGGAAAGGGAGGAACGAGATTCAGCCTTATCTCGCAAACATAATAAATCTCGGCCACGGTTCGGTTTTAGAGCACGCAAACTGGAACTTCATAATCGCGGGGGTGTCGAGGGTTTTTTCACATGAGCATGTGAGGCACCGTGCCGGGGTTGCGATCTCCCAGAGGTCCCAGAGATATGTGAAAGAGAACATGGCCGCTCAGATCGCACAACCCATTGTAGAAGCCAACCCTGAGGCAAAAAAGATTTGGGTTGAGACAATTTTAAAGGCGCAAGAGAGCTATGACAAGCTGATCAAGCTTTTGAGCGCCGACCTGAAAGAACAAATCCCCGAGTCCACCTTGCGGATCAAGACAGTGAGGAGCGCTGCGAGGGGAATTATGCCCAATTCTACGGAGACATATGTTTTTTGGAGCGCAAACGCGAGGGCGCTGAGGCATTATATAGAGCTACGTTCTTCTCAGCACGCGGAGATTGAGATTCGCCGGGTGGCTATCCAACTCTTAAAAATAATGAGGAAAGAGGCGCCCAATATTTTTGGAGACTATGAAACAAGAGAGTTGCCCGATGGTACGTTGGAAGCCTTTACACCCAACACAAAAGTATGAGTTCTTTGTTATGATATTGTTTTGTTTCCAGGTTTGGAAATGTCGGCTGGGGGTTTAAAACAGAGGGAGTCGATGAGATGAAAGGTGTTTTTTTTGTAAATGGAAAGTTGAGGAGGTGGGTTGAGGTGGTGGTTGCCAAAGTTATGGTTTCCGTTGCTTTTTCGCTGTGCTTCTTTGTTTTTTCGTTGTGTTTATTCTGTTCTGCCGGGTGCGGGGATTCAGGGGGCGATGTGACGGGAGATGCTTCAACGAATGATCTTGAAGACGGTGTTGCTTGGAATGATTCATCTCTCTTCCCGGACAGCCGGATAGACACGGGGTCGGAGATTATTTGCGAGGATGATTTATGTGTGGATCCCGAAAACGGCGATGACGAGGCGGGAGACGGCTCTGGAGCGAACCCGTTTCGTACCATAACCAAGGCGCTGGAGGGAGCTTCTTCAGGTATGTCCATAGGGGTTTGGCCCGGTACTTTGGACCTTCAAAATGGTGAGGTTTTCCCATTGCACCTACCCGAATCTACAACCTTGAGGGCTGTTATGCCCAGTGAGGACACGATTATTTCCGGAGGGGCGCCGACATTGGATGTGGGAGCAGGAGTTACGGTCAGGGGGTTTATTATACTCCCTGCCGGGAGCGCCATAGAGGTATCTCGACCCGGAGATGTGCTCATAGAGCGAAACACAATCCACTCGGATGCTCTGCCCGGTGTGAAAGTGATTGGAGAGAACGTCCAGCTTACGCTGGATTCAAACTGGTTCGCCGGCTCGCTCATTACCTCCACGGCGATAGACAGCAGAGACGTTCCCTCCGCGATTGTGTTTACAGGAAATGTATACAGTGGAGCGCTGGCATATGGAGTTCGGCTCTCAGATGGTTGCGAGGCTGATTTTTTGAACGAATACTTCTCCGGGGTGGACATAGCCGTGGAGATCACAGGTGAGGCGGATGTCTTTGTTCGTGACACCCAAGCGTTTTCGGGGTCTATCGGTTTTCTGGTGGGCGAATCAACGGAGAATGCTTCAGTGGATCTGGGCACCGAAGATGATCCCGGGGGAAACGCTCTTACGGGTAATGATCAAGCAGATCTCTGCGTGAGCTCCGGGGCTGTGGTTTACGCCATTGGAAACACATGGGACAACGACCCGCCGGAGCAGAGCTCAGAGTGCTCAGAGGGAGTAGACATCGGGGTCGCCCAGGGAGGACAAGTTATCATTGAATGATCATCGAATGATCATCGAATAATCGTTACATGATCACTGAAAGGGTTTCGTGGCATTCAGGGTGTGATAGTTTTTCGGTTTTTAGATTATAGCCTGATGCCTACCAGGGGCGTAGGCCTTGAAGGAGGTTTGTTTGTATGAAAGAGTTACGCGTAGGGATGGTGGGAGCCACAGGCGCAGTGGGGATAGAGCTGGTGGAGATTATGCGCCTGCGATCTTTTCCTGTAAAGGAATTGAAGCTCTTTGCCTCGACGAGGTCGGCGGGAAAAAAGATTGAAACCCCATGGGGTGTTATCACTGTGGAAGAGGGGCGGGAAGACAGCTTTAAAAATCTAAATATG
>JAABSF010000525.1 GCA_011390535.1 Deltaproteobacteria bacterium
TGTGGGCTTTTGTTTATCGATATTGATATACGTACTTTTCAAGAAATGCTTATCCCTGTGGCATCCGAATACGGAGAGGCAATGGTAAGGCCCCTTGAGCGGCTGAGCGATTTGCGTTTGGATGGAGATTCAGAGTCTAAGGCGGCGGTTTTGAGCGCGGCCTATTCTTGTGACGTCTCTGCGGTTGGGAGTGTTCCGGCGGCTTTGGCTGCTTTTTTGAGCGCAAAGAGTTTTGAGGATGCAGTGGTTACAGCGGTAAATGCCGGAGGCGATGCCGACACTTTAGGCGCCATGGCGGGGGCTTTGGCGGGAGGTTATTATGGAGCCGCCGGGATTCCGGAGGCCCTCCTGTCAGGTCTTGATGAAGGAGAAAGAGGGCTTTCTTATGTAAAAGATTTAGGCGCTCAACTGGGAGAGGTAGCCCGAGAAGGGACGGCTGGGGGGTTTGAGTTGGGCGACGATGACGACGATGACGACGAAGATGATGATCTCTAAGCCGGCACAGAGCGAAACCATACAGAGTATTTTTTCAGCTGATGTTTTTTCAGCTCTGATGGTTCTCCTGATAAACGGGCAAAATGCCGGGTTGTTTTGTTTTTGAACTTGTTTGAGTAACCTGAACCGAGGAGAGATGCGTGGAGTCGGTTTTTTACATTAAATTTTGGGGCGTAAGAGGAATGATTCCCCGGCCGGGGTCATCTTTTGAAAAGGTAGGTGGTCGGACGGCTTGTGTTGAAGTAGGGTGTGGATCTGAAGTTTTGATTTTTGACTGTGGAAGCGGCGCCCGAGCATTGGGAAAGCAGCTTATGCGGAGCCGTGCTTATGAATGCCGCTTGTTTCTTTCTCATTTTCACTGGGATCATATAATCGGCGTTCCATTTTTCGAACCTTTCAGACACCGTGAAGTAAAAGTGGATATTTTCGGTCCTCCAGGAGGAAAAGAGATCTTGGAGCGATCTCTTTCCTCCACCGTGATGGACAGGAACAGCATAAGCCGGTTGGATGAGCTGGAAGCGTCCATAAGGTATCATGATATGAAGAGAGGCACCACGGTGAGTTGTGGTGAAGCGGTGGTGTCCGGGGCGCAATTGAATCATCCGGGCGGAGTGTGGGGGTATAGAGTCGATTTCGGTGGCCACGCTGTTGTTTACGCCACCGACACGGAGCATTACAGCTGTCCTGACAGAGTACTTGTGACTCTTGCCGAAGGGGCGGATGTTTTGATTTACGACGCGACATATACTCCGGAAGAGTATGAGGGTAAGCGAGGAAAGCGGGCGGCTGTTGGGTTGGGGCATTCGACTTATGAAGAGGGCGCAAAGTTAGCTCGTGATGCCGGCGTGAGGCATCTGGTCCTCTTTCATCATCACCCCGATAGAGATGATGATGAAGTCAGCGCCGTGGAAGACCTTTGCCGAAATACGTTTTCAGAGACCACGGCGGCCAGGGAGAGAATGACTATTGAGCTGCTCTAAAAACGGAAAACACCGATAAAGAGATCGCTTTTTTTTATTAAAAGTGGAATTTAGTTAATAAACTTTCCCATGATGCGGCTCTTGTTGGAAGATGCTTTAAGTTAATGTCTTGTATTGTTTGGGTTTTTTGCTCTTTTGGGTGGAGCTGGGTTGGTTTTTGGTTTTAATCAAAAAGACCTTGACAGAGAAAGCCCCCCCCCTATACTGCATCCGTTTCTCAGATAGCTGAGCAAAAGTATTATACAAAGTTTTTAATGAATTAGCAGGCTTTAAGATATGCCGACAATCAGTCAATTAGTAAGAAACCGGCGGAAAAAACAGATTCAGAAGAAGACGGCGCCGGCTCTTAAGAGCTGTCCCCAGAAGAGAGGCGTCTGTGTGCGTGTGTACACATCAACGCCGAAAAAGCCCAACTCGGCACTCAGAAAAGTTGCGAGAGTGCGGCTTGTGAATGGCATGGAGGTGACTTCATACATCCCAGGCGAAGGGCATAATCTTCAGGAGCACTCAGTTGTTTTGATCCGAGGAGGTCGAGTTAAAGATCTTCCTGGTGTTAGATATCATGTGATAAGAGGCACTCTGGATGCAGCCGGGGTGGAAGGCAGAAGAAAGGGTCGTTCCAAATACGGAACAAAGAGACCAAAGTAACAATTCGGCTTTAGGAGTGGTGAGACCATGTCGCGAAAGGGCGATGTACCAAAAAGAAAACCTCTTCCGGACCCCAAGTTCACGGATGCTCCAATGGAAGTCCGCAGGAGAATCACCAAGTTCATCAATGGGGTGATGAGGGACGGGAAGAAATCGGTGGCTGAAAGAATCTTTTACGGAGCGATGGAGATCATAGCCGAAAAGAAAAAAGATGATCCTGTGAAGGTTTTTGAAAAAGCCTTTTCAAATGTTCGGCCTCGGCTCGAAGTGAAAAGCCGACGGGTTGGCGGATCCACATACCAGGTTCCGGTTGAGGTGGAGCCGCACAGAAGTGTAGCCCTTGCAATGAGATGGCTGACGTCGGCATCTCGAAAACGGGGCGACAAGAATATGCGTGAGAGACTAGCCCTTGAACTGATGGATGCCGCAGAGGCTAGAGGAACCGCTTTTAAAAAGAAAGAAGATACACACAGAATGGCTGAGGCGAACAAGGCCTTTGCACATTACCGCTGGTAGCTTGATTTGCCGCTAATCTTTCTTAATAGGTCGGTGGAAATAAAAACAGGTGCCATAACCTGATTCAAACATACGTTTGACTCATGTCAGCCCTTCGGTTGGTAAGCGGTGTTGTTACACCGAACTGCCAAAACAAGGGCTCTTGGTGTCTGGAGATTGCTTTTAAAAAGAATTGAAAACAGTTTGAGTCCGGTGTTTTTTTATCGGACAAGAACCGAAGGAATTTTTCGGAGGACAAGATGGCGAAGGCGAAATTCGTACGGGACAAACCGCATGTAAACATAGGGACAATAGGGCACATAGATC
>JAABSF010000526.1 GCA_011390535.1 Deltaproteobacteria bacterium
GCGGCACTGAAAAGGACCCTCAGAATGTATTGCTTCAGCGCCGGGTCCTGGCTGATAGCGGTGTGTTTGTCCAGTTTACTTCTACCTCTGCGGCACGGCTGGCCGCAGATTTTATGAAAACCCTCTCCAATGAGAACGATCCGGAAAGGCGCGAGGTTGGTGAGCCTGAAGATTCCGGAAAAGCTTCCGAGTCGGCTGCAAAAGCCGACAGGTTGAAAGAGAATAAGTCAATTGTCCTCTCCATGGATCTTAGCCGGGCACGTGACTTCATGAGCTCCGGCCCCAGGGTGATTCATCTGGGGCTCAAAGAGGTGGCTGCGGGTGTGATGGGTTCAGATGCACCCCTCACGGTTGTGCCGTTTCGTCCCCCTGCGGGAGGTGATGAGAAAAAGATTAACAAGTTAAAACCCCTGAGAGCAGGCAGTCTCACGGATAAGGTGCTGGAAGCGAACCTTAAGGCGTTGGAAAGGTTTTTTGCCAGTGAGCCTAATTTGGTAGGTGTGGGGACAGCGAGTGAGATGATCCCTGGTATGGCGCCTGAGTTGTTTTTACATGCCGGGCCTCCCCTTGAATGGGAAAGAGCGTCCGGGCCCATAAGGGGCGCCGTCATTGGTGGTGCGATATTAGAAGGGCTTGCCAAGAGCCCGGAAGAGGCGGAGGCCATGGCGGCTGCAGGAAAAATAAGGTTGGAGCCTTGTCATCACCATAACGCGGTCGGGCCCATGGCGGGGCTGATTACTTCCTCTATGCCTGTTTGGATTGTTGAGGACGCGGGCGGTGAAAACAAAGGGTCGAAAACTTTTTGCACATTGAACGAAGGGTTGGGGAAGGTATTGCGTTATGGGGCTTACAGCGAAGAGGTGATTGAACGGCTAAGGTTCATGTCAGGTGTTTTGGCCCCTGTGTTGGCCGAGACTTTGAAGAAGAGGGGCCCCATCGATTTGAAGCTCTTGATGGCGCAGGCACTTCAGATGGGGGATGAGGGGCACAACAGGAATCGTGCTGGTACGTCTCTCTTGTTCAGAGAGTTGGCTCCAATTATGGTCACCCTGGACCATCCTAAAGATGATATCTCGCGTGTGTTGTCTTTCATAGAGGGGAATGATCACTTTTTCTTGAATTTGACCATGCCAATGGCCAAATGCATGTTGCGAGCGGCGGAGAGTGTTCCATATTCTTCCATGCTGACGGCTATGGCGCGAAACGGTACTGATTTCGGTATTAGAGTTTCCGGTCTTGGTGATGAGTGGTTCGTGGGGCCGGCGCAGGTAGTGGACGGGTTGTTTTTTCCCGGCTTTTCTCAGAAAGACGCTAACCCGGATATCGGGGATAGCACCATCATGGAGACCGCCGGACTTGGCGGGTTTGCCATGGCTGCTTCTCCGGCGATAGTACAATTTGTTGGAGGAAATGTACAAGACGCTTATGCCACAACCCGTAAAATGAGGAAGATCACAATCGGGAGAAATAACACTTGGGCGCTTCCTCCACTAGATTTCGCCGGCACCCCTACAGGTATAGATTTGTTGGCTATTATTGAGTTGGGTATTTTACCCGCCATTAACACCGGGATAGCGCACAAAGATCCCGGCGTCGGGCAGGTCGGCGCAGGCTTGGTTGATCCCCCTTGGGAATGTTTTGAGAAAGCGTTTGACGCTTTTTACAAAAAGTATGCGACCTAGGGAGGCTGTTCAGAATAAGGTTACCATCTAGGACGCTGATCGACTCCGCCCTGCGGCGATGCTCGTCGATTTCAGACGTCAATGTATTGACTGGAAAACAAAAGGAGAGAAAAATGCTACCAATAGACTTGTCAATTCCCCTCGGAATAGGAACCCCGGCTTGGCCGACTTATGAACCCTTGCAGATGAAGTATTTTAAGAGGTTGGCGCCCAATGGTGCGAACGGGCAGTTATTGACCCACTCCAATCACGTCGGTACGCATCTTGATGGAGAGATCCATTTTTACACCCCGGGAAAAGATATCGCCTCTTTGTCTCTCGACTATCTCATGCATGAAGGAGTGATAGTGGATCTCTCCGACGCCGCCGGGGATTATGACGTCTACACCTCTAAGATGGTGGAAGATCGTGTAGAGGTGAAAGAAGGAGACATCCTCATAATTCATACGGGTTATCACCACTATGGATGGGACCAGCCCACGGCTGACGAGATCAGCTACATGTTAAAACACCCCGGCCCGGATAGAGAGTTCGCCGAGTGGGCGAGAAAAAAGAAGCTTCGCTGGATAGGGGTGGATTGTGGGAGCGCGGATCATCCCATGAACACCATTTTGCGCACCTTTTGCCCGCGTCAGGCCAAAGAAGCCAATGCTCATTTCCAGAAGAAATATGGAAAGCCGCTGGAAGAGTTCTATGATGATTCCAAATATCAGCTCATGCATCTTGAGCTGTTCAACCACGGAATCGTTCATGCTGAATGTATGGGCGGTGACATCGATCTACTGTTGAATCGGCGGGCTACCATCGGCGCCTTTCCCTGGAGATTAGTAGACGGTGAGTCGTGCATCTGCAGGATATTGGCGTTTGTACCCGAAGACGAACACGCCGAGCTGATGAAGAAAAAGGCAAAGGCCAAGCTGACGCGTTTCGGAGATATAGCAGGCGCTCAAAACCAATGGCTTCATGACGAAGGGAGAGCCTGATTTGGACTCTGTCGAGTCAAACCTTAGTGTTTGATTTTTTGCCGAGCAACGGACATGATGGTTTGGATATGGACTATTTGCCATGTGCATTCGTGTAGAGCACTGTACTTTTAAGAGTTACGACAACACCATCATCGCCTATCAGAAGGTAGGGGAAGGGAGGCCGTTGGTTATGGCCAATGGTCTGGGCGGCACCTTTGCCGCCTGGCGTCATTTGTATTCCAGGCTTGCGAAAAAATGGAAGGTCCTTTGTTGGGATTATCGTGG
>JAABSF010000527.1 GCA_011390535.1 Deltaproteobacteria bacterium
ACCCACTTAGCCATGTCTTCGGCCCCGGGTTCCGCCTCAAACCCTAAGACTGCGATCTGCGCTCCGGCTGTTGCCGGAAACATCATCAAAAAAGCCATAATCAGAAAACGTTTCATTTTTTTCTCCTTAGGTCATGAGACTTGATCGGCTACCCAACTATACTAAAAAAAAAACGAGTATCCAATCTTATGAATCATCCCTTTTCCTTGTAGAGTGACAGTTTAACGGGTAATATACCTTTCTGTCCAGAAGGAAAAGAACAAAAGAGGTTCTATGAAGAAGAATGTGATCGGAATCGGAAATGTTGGGATTGATTTTTTAGGGGTGGTGGATCGCCTCCCCGCGCCTGGTTCTGCCGTTGAGATGAGTCAATTCAGTATTCAAGGTAGTGGGAGGGTGGCTACAGAGCTTGTTACCGCAAATGTAATGGGGCTGGAAACTAGGATTTGCGGGAAAATCGCAGATGACATGTTTGGGCAGTTCATAGAAAGCAGCCTGGGACAGATCGGAATAGGTATAGATGGGTTGGTCATGGAAAAAGGCAGAGTTTCACCTTTTTCATATGTCGCAGTGGAATCTTCGAGTAAGCATGACGTGGTTTTCAGCACCCCAGGGAATTGTTCTCCTCTGGCGCCGGAAGAGCTCGATCTCTCAGTTTTGGACGGCGCCTCAGCGCTTTTGTTAGACGGTTATCAGATGCGTGCTTCTATTCATGCTGCAGAATATGCAAGTAAAAATGGGGTGCCTGTTGTCTTGGATGCTGCTTCGGTAATAGAAGGTACAGGTGAGCTCCTTTCCCTTACAAATGTACTTCTTGCTTCTGAGCGGTTCGCATCTGAGATAGCCCCTATGGGAGAATTGGAAGATGCGCTTTTTGAGTTGAGCCGGATGGGGCCGGAGGTAGTTGTGATCACCTTGGGGAGTGAAGGGAGTATTGGACTTGAAGGTAAGAAGGTGTTCCGACAGGAAGCGCATAAGGTGGATATTGTCGACACCACCGGTGCCGGTGACATATACCGCGGTGCTTTTTTATACGGATGGATCGAAGGCTGGCCTATGGAAAAAAGTATGCGGTTTGCTTCTGTAGCCGCTGGTCTGAGTTGTAGAAATCTCGGTGGGCTGGCGGGGATCCCTGAGTTGTCTCAAGTTTTAGAAGTAATTGGCTGATTTTTGGACACACCGCTGTTTAACCGGCCTCAGGGCCCTCAGAACCCCTAATACGACAAAATCTGGGTGATCGTGATGGATGCACTTCGTTATGGTTGGTGGCATTTTCTGTTTATGGGTGGTGTTGTTACGTCTTTTCTGTTTTTGGTATTTACCCTTTTTAATATTCCGTTGACCCTTGTCTCCTTACTCTTGATGGGGTTCCTGTTTCTCAGCGTATTTATGCTGGATATCATTTTGATGCCCTTAAGAGTTTTGAAGGATTTTCATCATGGCCGCTATCCTGCTTCCATTAAAGGGACAAAGTTTTTACGCGCGTTTAGTCTAAAAAAGGAAAAAAAAGCCGCCTTTTCTTTGAATTTAGCGGCCGGTTACATGGCTATGGGGAATTACGAAGAGGGTGGGGCGTATCTCAAGCAGGTGGATAGAGATTTGTTAAAAGAAGATTTAAAGGCTGTGTGGGAAAACAACTACGCCAATTTTATATTGGGTATAGGAGGCAGCCCTGAAGAGGCCTTGAGGATATGTGACCAGGCGGTGTCTTCGGGTTTTCACAACCCAACTTTTCACAGCACGAGGGGGCTTGCCTTATTGAGGCTGAAAAGATTTGACGATGCCATCGCAGAGTTTTGTCGCTCGATGGAGGTCGGCCACCAGGGTCCGGCGGAGCTTTCCGAGACCTATTATCATCTTGGCCGTGTTTGGGAGACAAAAGGAGACATAGCGTACGCTCGGGATCATTTTTTGAAGGCAATCAATGTAGCGCCCGGTTCGCGGTATGGACGCTATGCGGCGGAGAAGTTAAGCAAAGACATGAAGACATGAAAAACTGGAGACAAAAAAAGAAGGGCACAAGTTTACGACGGGATGATAGATGGATGAGAGGAATGGTTTTTTTGTGTTTGTTTTGCAGCTCTGTGTTTGCGGGACGTTGTTCTAGAAGATCTAATGGGATCTCACACATCCGGCGGCTTTTTGTCTTACCTCCCCAAAAAAGATCAGTTGATTGTTTGAAGAAATTCCCTCGTTGTGAAAAAAAAAGTCGTTTACCTATAGCATGGGAGCAGTTTCATTATCTTTTGGATCTTTTTGATTTCGCCAGGCTTAAGCCTGATTCTGATGCACGTAAGCTCTTGTTGGATACTCTCGAAGCTTGGGGTGGTGACTTTATAGTAGTCCCCCAGGAAGGGGCATCAAAAAAGGCGATCAGAAAAGGGGATGTTCATAAAATAACAGCCAAGGCATTATGGCGACTTGAAAAACTTGTAAGCCAATGTCTAAAAAGTGCAAAAAGAACCAAAGGGATAAAAAACCAAAGGCTTTTACAACACCTTCATGATCTAAGAAAAATTTTGTTTTGGGATCTGAATTTTTCCGGAACCCCTGATGAGAGATTAGAGCAGGTGGCCTTTTTAAAGAAGTTGGCACGTTCTTTTAGTCCGCTTCGAGTAAACGCCCTATTACGTCTCTATGGTTGGTGTGAGCAATCACTCTATAATGCAGTGATCGCCCCTGAGGGGGCGCGTCAAAGAAGCGTCAACTTTTGCCTTTACACACTGGGAGAACATGATCCAAAAGCATATGTTACACAAAGAGTTCAACGGTTACCAGCGCCGGATCCACTTGTGTTGCACTCCATGAATCTTAGGTTTCTAGACAAAGTCGAGATGGAAACAGATAACCGCCTCGCCAAAGAGCTTGTCCCTGTCTTAATAAAACGAAGAGCCATATTCGCTGGTTTATTGACCGAAAAGATGCGCTTA
>JAABSF010000528.1 GCA_011390535.1 Deltaproteobacteria bacterium
AAAGAATCGGTGGTGGGATTGTTTTTATGATCTGCTCTAGAGGTGTTGTTTTTGTTCGATTTTTTTACTTCGTTGCTCATAACGGTGTTAAAAAGTTAGACCCTTTCATTCAAAAGTAATAAACAAAAGCTCCGGCACGATGACGGGCTTTCAGTTTTTTGCTCTCGCTTAAGCGTCACGAGTTTGTTTTTAGCATGTTCAACCCTATCGAACCCGACTGACAGGTCGACAAGGGGTGGGGAGATCGAGAGACGGCCGACGGCCTGGAGCTTTCACAATCCACAAAACCGACTCAAAAAAACCTGGCTGCTCAATCGTCGGGAGTATACCCGCTATTGGCACCCTAATGCAAGGTGCATCTTTTTTAAGGTTTGTTCATTATGTGGTTTGGTTTAAAGGGGTGCAGGCGGGACTGATTGGAACTTATAGACCATCAAGCGGATTGGCGGTCGTCCGGACGCGGGTATCGCGTTTGCGTGGAGGTTTTCTGCTGGATCCCCTGTCTGAGGAAGATCTTCTTCTGCGGCGGCGTCCGCTCGTTTTCTTATCTGTAGAGCTTTTCAGCGCTTTTCTTCTCTTTTCCAGGTCTGCAAGCTTAGATTGGATGTCTTTCTTATCTTGTTCACTTGCTTCTTGAAGCCTTTTCAGCAAGGCGTCCTTTTCTTTGTTCACCCTTTCCAGCTCGGCGCGCTCGGCTTCGAGTTTCTCAAGTTCTTTCTTTCGTTCAGCCTCTCGTTTCGCGGCGATCGCGTCTTTTCGTTTTTGTTCTTGGCTTTGGCTGTAGAGATAATAACCCAGGCCGCCTACCGCCCCCAACAAGACCACCAGGCCGATCACAATGGCTGCCACGGGAATCTTGTGGCCGCCTGCTGCTTTCGCTTCTATTTCGGCTCTGATCCGCTCTTGTTCGAGCGCGGCTTCTTGCTCCATGCGGGCCCGCATCTCGGCCTCTTTCAATTTGACCTGCGCCTCTCGTTCAGCTTGTTCGCGCTGGAGGATCTCTTGTTTTTTGCGTTCTTCTTCTTCTCTTAGTTTCCGTTCTTCTTCTTCGCGACGGCGACGCTCCGCTTCTTCACGGGCCCTTCGCTCGGCTTCTTCGCGTTCCCGGGCTTCTTCTTCTTCCGTCTTTAGTCGATCATCTTCGATGCGACGGAGTTCTTTGAGGGAGAAGAGTACTGAGTTCTCTTTTTCGGCCATGATCGAACCTTTCCATCGGGCTTTTAGCCCTGTTTGCTTGGGTCCACAAGTTTTTGATTATAGCTTCTTTTCTTTGTTGCTTCAAGTTCCTCTAAACTGACACACCAAACTTTCTTGGCGGCTATTTTTAACCGTTTATGAGGGAGAGTTCAAGGATTTGTGCCCTCAAAAATATGTTAAGCGGACTTTTTTCGCATTTTTATTACGAACATTTTGTTGCGAACATTTTTTTGTGTCTATTACCTTTTGACAGTCTTGTTTGAGGTTTGTTGGGTTGGATTCGGTTTTTTTGAAGATTTTTTGACGGAAGCACGTCAGATCGCGTTGCGTGCTTTTGCGCTGAAATGGGGCGTATTTCCCAATTGGGCTTGTAGCAAACCGAGTGCTTATTCAGGTTTTTTACTTTTTAGAGATCTTTAATAGGACTTGCCTTCCTTACTTGAATCCTTCATGATTCCCTCCGCTATGTTGGCAGATATTGAGGCAAAAGGGTTTATAGATTTACACTCCCACGTGCTCTGTGGGCTGGATGATGGTCCGTCCACCATGGAAGAGTCTTTGGAGATCGTGGCCGGGATGTCCGATATGGGGTATTCCACAATTTACGCTACTCCTCACCAGCGGAGAGATCTGTACGCTCCGCTGCCAGAGAGGATCATTGAGAGTACGGCCGGGTTGCGAGAGAGGCTCAGATTGGATGGGGCTACCATGAAGATCTTTTCCGGGGCGGAGAACTGTTGGGATGATCTGCTCTTTGAAAAGAGCAAAAAAAACGAGATCATAACCTACGAAGGAACAAAAACTTTTTTATTGGAGATGCCCGGTTTTTTGCTTGCGGGGGAGTTGAGTCGACAGCTTTTTGAATGGAGAAAGGAGGGGTATCTCCCTGTGATTGCTCATTTAGAGCGATACATAGATACTCCGAATCTTTTAGAGAGGGCCGGTGAGATGGCGGAGACAGCGGTTTTTACTTGCAACCTTGAAGCGTTGGGGGGAGCGGGAGGGAGGCGGGCGGTAAGAGTTGCAAGAGAGGCTGTGTCACAGGGTATTGCGCGTGTATTGTGTTCTGATATTCATGGCAAGGCGTGGTTGAAGCACACCGCCAAGGGTCTAAAATGGGTTCGCCGCAATTTGCCTAAAGGGAGTGATGAGCTGCTTCTGCGGTCAAACCCATTGCTTGTGTTGTCGGGGGAGGTGCCTGTCTAAACAGGATCTCATAGAGATCCGGACAAACATGCTCTCAGGGAGACATCGCGTTCCTGTACAAAATCCAGCGAGCTGGATTCGAATAGGCGCGAGCGCGAGGATGCGCCTCTCGGCGCACCACAATTAACTCGGCAAGGCGTGATGGATCGGTAGTCAATGTGAGCGTGTCGTGTTTAGTGCGGTCAATGTGAGCGTATTTAGTTTGGGTGAATTCTGGAAATTCCAGTAGATGGCTTTTTTGTTTTTCGGCGCTCCGAGTGACGGTTAGGGTTGACTTTTTCCTTGTTTTTGAAGTCTCTTATGGTCTCAGTTTTTGTTGAAGGGAGCAGAAATGAATTTTTTTGAGAAGATCGAGCAAAAGAGTATTCAAGTGGCGGTTGTGGGGGGCGGTTATGTCGGTTTGCCCCTTGCTGTGGAGATCTGCAGAGTAGGTATCTCCGTGACGGTATTGGACAACAATGCGGAAAAGGTGGCAAGCCTCATGGACGGTGTCTCTTACATAGGAGACGTGCCCAGTGACAGCC
>JAABSF010000529.1 GCA_011390535.1 Deltaproteobacteria bacterium
ACGTCCTTTTTTTATCGGTATATATCAGGCTTCCACTTGAGATACATTTCCAGTGGCGGGACTGCTCTCCTCATCCTTCTCTCCCGACCCTTCAAGCTCTTCTATTAGATCCTGGTAAATACGGGGCCAAGACCCTGGGGGTGAGAGGCAAAGATTGTCATCTCTTACAAAGGCACACACCCCTTCCATTAGATTCTTTTTACAGCTATCAGGGTTCGTGTGCCTGCATCCATAGGTTTGAGTTTCGCTGTCCAACTCATGGAGCGGAGCCCTTGCGGCTTTTGAGTTGTCCAATTTATTCCTCCGGCTTCGGTGGCTCATGCGGCCAAGGGGTGTCTTGTTGTTCATAATATTTAACCTCCAAGTTGACATCGCCGATTTTCTGGCTAGCTCTTCCAAGGGAAAGGCGATAAACCAAGAGGTGTTCTTGACTCCCTATTATGTGCCCTGAGAGCATTTATGTCCACGTGTTTCCTAAAAAAGTCTGCCAC
>JAABSF010000530.1 GCA_011390535.1 Deltaproteobacteria bacterium
CACCTGCTTATTTTTTTCCAACGTTATGAATTCTCAAACAATATTACAGAGATCTTCGCCTTTTGAGCGTCGTTTTCTTCTAAGTGCCCCCGCCACCGGCGAGAGTGAACCCGATCACAGCGCCCATGGGGGTCGCCAGATAGGGATTACAAACGAGCGCTCACGTATTTCCCGAAGCGCGCCCCAACAAGAGACTCACACCAAGCCCAACGGCCGCACCTCCAAGGGTGAATAAGATTGTTTTTATCATTCCTGCATCCATATTGTCATTGCCTCCTTATCACAATTGTCCTCAGTTCCGAACGGCTTTTTTAAGCCCGCAGTGAATTTTAGCACCTTTTTTTTCGAGGGCCAGTGATTAAGAGCTGACTCAAAAATATCTGTTGCGGGTAGCGTCGCTCCGATTGTTGTTGGATTTCATCCTGCACAAGTCCCCTCTTCGACAAGAATCAGAGGGCCACTTGAATCGGAATGAGTAACCGGATTGAAAGGATTGATCACTGATAGACCACAGCCTTCAATGCATCGGACATTAATCAAACGTAAGGGAGGCTATGTGAGAACACAAAAGAGTAGGAAAGAAGGTAAGATGATGAACTTGACTTAAAATAGTAAAAACTACATAAAAAACGCTGGCGTTGCTTTGCGCCCATTCCTTTTGGGTTCCTTACTGGAACAAGCGTCCGTCGCCGGACGTAACGGAATGAGTGTCCGGTTTTCCTGGAATAGCGAGTAACACGCCGGCGTTTGGATAGAGTTCCATATATTCGGTAGAAAGTTTTTTTGCCGATGTTTATTCTGTAATAGTTTGTAGAGGTAAAATATGCGCAGGACTAACATTTTGTATTTCTTCTGTCTTTTTGTGATTCTTTCAATATTTGGAGTCGGAGGTTGCAAAAAGCCCGACACAGGTAAAGAGCAAGGCAAAGAAAAGGAACAACATACCGGAGCGGAAGAAAAACAGCCCGATCCCGTGGCGGTAGTGCCTTCTCCAAGCCCTATCCCCAAATTAGAGCTCACAAAGAAGGCAGAGACCCTTCCAAAAATCGTAAAGGTTCCTCCACCGCCGGAACACAAAGACAAGCTGACCAAGATGCAGGAGCTCATAAAGAGCAAACAATGGAATGAGCGGAGCGAGGGCATAAAATTACTGAAAGAAATTACCAAAACAGCCCAAAAAAACATGCACCTCATGCGTTACTTGGTAACATCGGAGACCCCCCTTGTGGTCACCCGGAGCCTCCGCCTGCTGGGCAAACTTAAAGACCATAAAGATTTTCTTCCTGTGGTAGTCTCCCTTCTGGGTCACCCGTCGGATGAAGTACGTGGTGAGGCGGTTTCACTGTTGACCTATGGGTTGAAAGTAGAAAACGTTGGAAAGGCTATTCCTTATGTGCGCGCTCTCTTGGATGATAAGAGCTGCAACGTTAGAAGGAGGGCGCTGGCGGTCATTTTAGGTAATAATCGAAGGCTTAGGTTCGATGCCCGCGAGATTGTTAAAAATAAAATGGAAGATCCATGCCCGGCAGTCACCGCGCTTGCGACAAGAAACCTCGGCAATGTACTTCTTAAAGAAGAAATAAATGAAAAACTGGTAGAAAAATTACTTAAAAAAGCAGCAGAGTCTCCATATTACTTGAATCGCTGTGCCGCTATGACTGCGCTCGGCGGTTTGGTAAAATCCAAAGAGAAATACGACGAAAAAGGCAAGCTCGTTTCCGTCCCCAAAGATGAAGAAGAAAAAGAAAAAAAGCCTAAAGCTTTCTCAAAATCCTTGACCGAAAAAGTAGCCAAGACTTTAGCCGAGGCATTGACCATACCGGTGATGCCGAGCATGACGGTCCAATACGAAGACGGAAAAACTCCATATACTTTCAGCAACCATAGCTCACTTCCGGCTTGCGCCGCTGACGCGCTTGCAACTCATTATGGCGAGAGCCCTAAAAGCAAACCCGTAGAGAGGGTAAAGCTCTGGAGAGAGCGAATGGCCGCAAAAGGGTGGTCCAAAAAACCGCCTGAAAATCTTTGTACAGGGCGGCGTGAGTGCAAAAAAGATGGTGAAATTTGTTACAAAATGGAGTGCACGCCCATGGATAAGATTGTTCCCATTTACTGGGAATATGTTCAAAAAGATCATTGCAGAAAGAAACCACAAGAGAAACCGAAGTGGCGAAATTTTGGTGATGAGTTGGTTATCGAGTTGGGGCTCGGGCTGCACTGGATGTTCAGGCACGATGTTCGCAAGTACCTGATAGAGAAAGATAAAGAAGCGTTTTCAAAAAAATTCGCCGCTGTTCGCTCTATGAGCTGCGAATAAACCTCCAAACACACCTTCACAAACTTCACACCAACCTAAATACCACTTCCACACAAACTCCACTTCCACACAAACTCCACTTCCACACAAACTCCACTT
>JAABSF010000531.1 GCA_011390535.1 Deltaproteobacteria bacterium
TGCTATGTATATCAAAATCCCATTTCCTATATAGACGAAAAAGGACTATGGGGTAGAAGGAGCAAAGCAGAAAAAATGCAGCGAAGAGCTGGACGGAGAGACCTGTGAATCTTTAGGGCTCGAGTCGGGAGATCTTGCTTGTAACGATGAGTGTACCTTCGACGTGTCGGAGTGCACCGGAGAAGCGGAATGCGGAAATGGTGTATGGGAATATCCCGAAGAATGTGATGGCGACGAGCTGAGAGGGGCCACATGTGAAAGCCTCGGCTATTCAGGCGGCACCTTGGCTTGCAGTGCAGAGTGTACATATGACACCTCGGGTTGCGAGACAGGGCCGATTTGCGGAAACGGGATAAAAGAAGATGGAGAAGAGTGTGACGGAGAAGATCTGGATGGAGAGAGCTGTGAGAGCATGGGCTTTGAAGATGGCAACCTGAGCTGCAGCGATGATTGCACCTTTGATGTCGGTGAATGTACCGGTGAGGGTCCGGAGTGCGGGAACGGTATTTTGGAATATGGTGAAGAATGCGACGGAGAAGATCTGGATGGAGAGAGCTGTGAGAGCATGGGCTTTGAAGATGGTGATCTGCACTGCAGCGACAGTTGCACATTTGATACAAGTGAATGCACCGGTGAGACAGTTCTTTGTGGAGACGGTATAATTGACGAAGGAGAGGATTGTGACGGAGACAATCTGGGAGAAGAAAACTGCAGAACCCAGGGTTTTGACGGCGGAACTCTAACCTGTGACGATACTTGCAGCTTTGACACCACGGGCTGCGTTGATTGCGGCGATCTGACTTACTGCGACAATGAGTGCGTGGACATGAATTCAAACATGGACCACTGCGGCGAATGCAGCAACCCTTGCGATGGCGATCAAGTCTGCACAGGCGGGTTCTGTGTAGACTTAGATACTGAATGGACGCTCGTCCCGTTTCCGACGAATGTTGAACAAATCCGCGCGCATGATCTGGCTACAGATGGCGAGTATCCCTACCTCGGAGTAGTGGCGCGCGCGGGTGGAAACAATGATAGAGTTGTGGTGGCCGTGCACAACGGTGTTACATGGGAGATCTTGGGACCCTCTCCAAGCCAGGGGATAACCAACACTCTGGACCACACCATCTCGCTGGATGTTCATGTAACCGAAGACGCCACTCAGCCTTATGTTCTTTTTGGAGGGAGCGCAAACACTATAGATGAACCCAACATTCATGTCGCCGCCATGACTGACGCAGGCTGGGAAGAAGTGGGCGCGCCGGGGTATCAGTCTCCATGCATGATGCACTTTCACTTGGATTTGGCTTTAAACGGGACAACCCCCCATATCGCGACCTACGGTTCCGGCGGCTGCGGCACAGGCACCGGTTACGCTTGGTATGACGGCACAAATTGGAGTGAACACCCATCCACCACCGGGTTCAACGGACAAATATATTTAGACAGCGCAGGCAGGCCGGCCATAGTCTACACCGACCGTGCTTATGTGGGCGCTTCCCACACATCTACATTGATGCAAACCATCCACGCCATGATGTGGTGGGACGACCAAGATGAAGTATGGGCGCCTCTTGTAGAATCTTTGGATATGGACGCGGGTACCGGCCAAGAAGAGCACATGGCGGCCACCAGCGATGAAGATGGAAATATTTATGCGGCCTGGGCGGAAAGAATCCCAGACCAAATGACCGACTCATATGAAATTTACGTTAAAAAATATGACGCCCTCTCGCAAGAGTGGACTCTCATCGGGCCGGGAAAAGCGAGCGTTCCGGAAAACGCAAACGATCCTTCCATCACCCTTATTGGAGGCAACTTGTGGCTGGCATACGTCGGCTCGTCGGACTTTAACATAACACCGGGAGGAGTTATGGTTATGCGTTATTCCGAAGCTTCCGGAGAATGGGAGCAGGTGGGCGGACTCCTCAATGAAAACGCAAGCTACGAAGCTTACATGCCGGTGATTCAAGGAGCAAGTGGCATTCCATACGTCGCCTTCCGTGAAAGGAATCAGACAAACACACAGGATCTCTATGTAAAACGCTTTGTGGCTGTTTCAATCACTCCGTAACGGCGCGATAACGTATTAATCACCATGATGGTTCGTAGTCCATCGGATCGGGATCCAAACCCAAAAAAGTTTTTTTCACCGGAGACTTCAAAGGCCGCAAATGGGTCCCGGTAGAACACTACAAAAACAGAGGTGAGTTTTAATGGGAGAAATTAACCGTAGAGACTTTTTAAAAATCATCGGAGCCGGGACAACAGCCGCTTCATTACCATTGTTTCCCGGCTGCCGATCCGGTAAAAGACAGACGAAAGCGCCCCGTCCAACCAAGCTTACCGAAAAATCGGAGAGCACAACGACCTATTTTGATGAGTTCGGTGTCTCCCGGGAGATGATTTCAAAAGTATTGAAAAAAGGTCTCTCAAAAGGCGGGGATTTTTCAGAGGTGTTCTTGCAGCACAAGGTTACTCATTGGGTGGGTCTCGAAGATGGAAAGGTTGACCGCGCTTACACAAAAGTGGATCTTGGCGCAGGAATTCGTGTTCTGAAAGGAGAATCCACTGGTTTCGCATACACTGAAGATCTCTCAGAGAAATCCTTATTGAAAACAGCTTCCACCGCAGCCGGAGTTGCATCGACGACGACCCAAAAAAATCCAGCGCCGCTGAAGGTTATTGAGACACCGAATTTTTATCCCATAGAGATCCCTTGGGCCGAGGTGGGTATCGACAAAAAAGTCCCCCTGGTGGCACAGGTCGACTCTCATGCTCGAAAGAGGGACTCCCGGATAATCAAAGTCACTGTAAATATGAGCGACGAGACCTCTCACATCCTAATCGCCAACTCGGAGGGGTGCCTCGTCGAGGATCACCACCCCATGGGTGTAATTAGAGTGAAC
>JAABSF010000532.1 GCA_011390535.1 Deltaproteobacteria bacterium
AAAGCCCCAAATTTATGATATTGGACGCAGCAATATTCCACAAGCCCGCTCCAAGAAGCCCTAACCAAGCCGTAGAAGCTGTACCCACGAGCTCAGGTAAAGATGTACTATATCCAAGTATCTGCCCCTTGGTTTTTGATGAAAGGTTTGTGGCTGCGGCGAAACGCTCTATGCCCTCGCACAAAACAAACCTGGTCACTACAACGACCCCCAGGCCCAACATGATTAGATATAAAACATCCAAAATCCAGTTTCCCTACGATGCTGTTTTTCAACAGAAAACCGATTATACTCGCTCCACGACTCAGCTAGACTCATTTATTCACGATAACAACGCTCAGAACACACTCTACATACGCATCACAATCCTTCATTTCCAGACAACGTCCCAATTTCTTTTTTTTCTCAAGGTGAGCACGCTCTTCCGAACCCCAGTTCTTTTTACACTCAGTCAAAAAAGCATCAGATGCCATAGCTTCTCTCATGGACCGGCCCACGTCTTCCAACTCCTTGGATATTCTCTTCTTCATATCCTCGCGCACTTTATCATCTTGCGCCTTCTTCAATGCCTTATCCATTTTTTTTCGCGCATCCTTTTGTACATACTGCACATATTGGTCGGCACATTTTTTATTCTTTTCATATAACATCTCGCAGGCCCCCTTGTCTTTGCACCCTCCGAGGATCACCACAAAAAAGAAAAGCAAAGACAAAGTGGAGATGAGCAATTTCTCAAACCCAAGAAATTGCTGACAATGAATCATTAATCTCAGCCTCATTTTGAACCGTTTCCTTTCCTGTATTAAGTGCCTTTGCAAAGCGATGAATAAAAAATAAACTTCTTCATTCCATCCGAGACGGCATTGAAAAGTGAAGTCGCAATGAAGTCAAGGAAGAACCCTTGAGGGCTAAGGGCAGATTGGATCACCGATGCGAGTCCAGGTTTCCACATTGCACTTGCCATTGACACATAAAATTCTTAATGTCACTACGATTTAAATCTGGTTTTATTTAATGACGGACCGAGGAGCCGGGAACGCGGCGGGTTCGGACCCGCTGCGACACAGGAATAGCAGCTCTATTTCAAGCAGTTGCAATGCAGGGGACGGGCGCGCCCCGCACCAATCCACCGACGAGAGGAACTTTGCAACAGGCTCCAGTTAAAAAAAGTATTGGGAGTATGATCAACAAATGTCCAAAGATAGATTAGATGTTTTCGGCATAAAAAAACACCTGAGGCGGCTTTACTCTGAATCCGGTGCAGCGGATCTCGTAAACGCCGCAGTAGAGAAAGCTCCGGTTCTAGGTGTCCTCCGCCGCTTTATACCTTTTACGACCGAATCTGAGAGGCCACGAGGAGAGCTCCCCGAGTGGGAACATGTACCAACAGTGGAAGAAATTGACGAAAATGACATCGCTGGGGACAAAGCAAAGGGTACTACCAACGCCAAGAAAGAAGAGCAGTCCCTGAGTGAGGCAAAAAAAGAGTCGAATTCAGAGACAAACAAACTCGCCACCGAGGTTGAACATCTCAGAAGCGCATTAGAGGAATCTAAACTCCAAATGCTAGGACAGACCACGCAATTGCGGAACGAAGTTCATGATCTCGAGAAGAGAAACGCCGAGCTTCTGGAAAAGATAGTCCAGCTCACCCAAAAAGAGAGAAAGCTTTCTAAAAGTGTATTAGACGCCCAGTTTCAAGGCAGCGGTGTAAAGGCCGACAAGGAGAGGCTCGAGATTGAGTTTCAAGACTTGCGGCGAAAAGTAGAGGAGTCCCGCACAGAGATTCAAAAAACTGAAGAAGAGAGGCGAATGGCGGAAAAACGTCTCCAGGAAAAAGAAGAAAGGGTAGTTCAACTCCAAAAGGAGCTCAAAAAAACTCAACAAAACGTTGATTCTATTTTGGAGAAGGGAAAAGAAGCTGAGTACTCCCGGACTGTGGCTGAAAAACACCTACAAGAAAACGCGAAAAAGCTCACAAAGCTGGAAAAAGAATTGGCTGAGGCGAGGAGAAGTGTAGAGGAAATACAAGCTGAGAGAAGGCGGGTCAGGGAAACGAAAAACATTTCCCAGGTAGATGAGCTTCAGTCAGCGGTAGCGCAACTGCAATCCGCAGTATTTGAGCTAAGAGATGTGGTGGAAGTAGACGAAGATCAATTAACCACAGAAGATCTACAGGATGATCCCATCGCAGCAAAACCGGAGAGTTTTGAAAGCACCGAAAAAAGTCAGGGTTCTGACGAAGAAGACGCTGATAATAAAGAGATAAGTACACAAGGCAAACCAGCGGATGTTAAAAACGGAAAAGAGAGCTACGGGGAACCCGATCTAGACGAAAAAGATGTACCCGAGTCCGTCAGCGAAACTCAGGATGAGCCCATCAAACGAACATTTGTCCGAGAGGGCCCCATGGGTGACCGACGCGACGATGAGTACGGCGAGGGTTCTTCTCCCGACGGAGCTCCGGACATGCCAACAGAGCTCACCCAGCCTCAGTTTCCTTCTGAAGACGGCGATGGAAGAAAACTGATCATGCCTGAAGACGACAAAAGCCCACCGGTTTTAGACCCGAATATAGATATCTCATCTGAAATGAAAGAAAATGATAAGATCTCAACCGAGAGAAGTCCATTGGACAAAGAACCCGGCGTCACTTCATTGAAGGAAGGACACAAAAAAAAGCCCATGGCATCTTCTTTAAAGAGAGAGGATACCACACCTTTAAAGAGAGAGGATACCACACCGAAAGGCCCTACGCCCAAGGTTAATCCCTCCGTGGGCCACAAGAGCAAAGGAGGCGTTAAGGGCGCATTGAGAAGACACATTCAAACCAGCAGACAAACCTCCTATCTGCACCGCCGAATTAAGTTGTAGGCAAATCCCTTCAAAGTACTTTTATTAAA
>JAABSF010000533.1 GCA_011390535.1 Deltaproteobacteria bacterium
ATCTCGCCAAACCAATTACCGTGTTGGTGTAATTGGTGGAGAGGCGGGGGTCGGAAAGACTTCACTTATAAACGCCGCCCTGATCCCTCAATTACAGACCGCCGGTTTCATCCCAATATATTTGAGTGAAACTGTTTCTTTCAGACGAGAGCTGGAAAAAGCTATAATGGATGCCGGCGCAACTCCATCCATGCCGGATGAGGATTTGACCTCATATTTGTTTCGAGCGGGTCGAAGTTTAGATGAAAAGTTGGTGGTAATAATCGACAACATTTCCGACTTTCTGGAAGAAGAAGCAGCAGGAACCATATGCGGGGATGTAGTTTCCTTAGTGAGCAGAATCGACAAGGATCAACACCCACCGATTCGCCTTTTGCTCTGTATAGATACAGAAAGGTATCATCTCTTAACCGAGCTCGAACATAAGGCGGAGGCCACAATTCCTCCGGCGTATGTATATCAACTAAAAAAATTCAACCGCGAAACAGCATCATCGGTAATTGAACAATCTGCGCTGGCATCAGGTGTATACTTTGAAGGAGGGCTTTCAGCGCTGATGGCTCAAGACATGACGACTAGAGGTTCCGTACTGCCTTTGGTTCTTCAAATCACCTTGAGCCGGGCAGTGGAAAAGAATGCGCTCTTTACCCGAAGATACCTTCGTCAAGGCGGCTCCACGGTTCTGACACTGGAATGGATTAAAACAAGATGTCAAAAAGCGAAATCAGGGCGTGCCCTTTCTCTGCTCTCTGAGTCCGCAGACAGAAGAGAAAGCGAACCCGGATGGGCCACATTGGAGGAACTTGCCCTGGCAACCGGAATAGATGAAAAAAAGGCTGCTTCTTCAGTCAAAGCCCTTGTACAAAATGACCTGTTTCAGAAAAGAGAACATGGGGCCATAGAGACATATCGCTTACAACAGAGAGGGTTGATAGCGCTAATACATCGCCTCGACGGTGAGTACCGCTCGAAAACAGCCAAAGCCAAGATGACCATAAGGAGACGATTAACCGCAGGAGGCTTATTGCGGCCACACGAGACACTATCTACGCTCTTCTATCGACCCAGGTCACCTGAAGAGGGTTCCCTCCTGTCAAAGAGCCGCAAAATGAACCTATTGGCGTTGTTTTGCGTTATAGTTTTATTAGCAGGAATTTTACTTTGGGTGCAGATAAAAGCCCAATCAGGTTACCGTGTAGAATTACATGGGTCGGGGCCGATGGAGCACCGCATTGTTGTAGTTAAGAGGGGGTTGCCCGGATACTCGAGGTTTGCGCTGTTTTCCACCTCACCATCGTTGGGAGCGGTTTTAGTAGACACCGGTATAGCCGGTGCATCACTAACTCCGGGAGGAATCAAAAAAATTCGCAAAAACCGACTCAAAGGGAGTTGGAGCGACGGAGAAAACAGGTTACCCGGTTGGTATAAAGAGTTGCTGATAAACCTCGACCCAATTCTTCGCGCACAACTCTTTTATCTCGGGGGAGAGAAGAAACGAGGACAAAAGCTGTTTAAAAAGCTTGAGTCCCATACCAAACACCTCGGGCGGATTCTGGCCTTTTTTGCGCTCTCCGGAGAAGGGACACAGCAAGAAAAGGAGATGATCCTTTCAGGCATGAAGTCTAAAAATCGTCGCATTCAAGTGCTTGCGCTGGAGAGCGCTCTGGCAATAACGGAACATAGCCCCGAAGCGATGATGGACATTTTGACTTCAGAGATTGTGTTTTCAAGTGTCCGTTATAGAAAGCGAGTCCTTGAAGCGGCAGGAAACCTGCCCCCGAAAACGGCAATTGAGCTGACCCTCAAGATCTTTGACCATTTGGGAGAAACTGAAATTCCCGCCGCAGTTTCCGTGGCGGAACGTTTTCAAAAAGAGTTTCCCGGCGAAGCCGCCCACATTCTGTCACAAGCTATAGCCGTGCTACCCCACAAACAAAACAAAAAAGCTGTGGTTGTGCTCAGAAGATTGGGAAACATTACGCCTCAAAAGACCATGACCGCGCTGGCAAAAACATTGCTCTCTACGAAATCCACAGAAGGCAAATCACATCTTTCAAAACTGCTTGCCGATCTATACACGGAAAAAGCCGAATCGAAGATCATTGATAAAGCTGTTCTTAGCCTACTGAAATCAGACGACTTTGAATCAGCTTCGGTTGGAGCACGACTCGCCGGTAGAACCTTGAAATACACCCAAACAAAGAAAGTCATCGCTTCCATGGCAAATAGAGATGATTCCAATAATTCCCGTTGGAAAATTTTGGCTGCTAAAACTCTGGGTAAATATGCCCAAATAAAGGAAAACATAGATACAGATCTTCTGAAAACATTGGCGTCGAATTCATCCTCCGAGGTTCGTGTTGAAGCCATAAAAGCCTTGGGAAAGACAGAAGGTCAGCGCGTTTTTTTGACCAACGCCCTTTCAGACCGGGACGCAAAAGTTCGCGCAGAAGCCATGGTCGGCCTTGCAGCCCAATCAGGCAAAAACAACTACAAAACACTGACTCTCCTTCGCAAGCTGACCAAAAAGGAGACATTCCCTGTAAAACTTGCTATGCCGCGGGCGGCCGCCAAACTTGTTACTTCCAGAAAATACTGGTCTATAGCTCGTTATGAGATCATAGGCCCTACAAAAGATCGCTCCGGATTAGTCAGAGGCTCTGCAGTCAGTGCTCTAGCCGAAGTGGCGCAAATCAGGCCGAAGCGTGCCCTGTCGGCCCTAAAACCCAGAATGGAAGACAAGAGCGCAGCCGTAAGAAAGAGTACAGTGCGCGCCTTTGTGAAATTGGCTCCCATCGCACCTAAAGAGTCTCTGAATGCCCTGTTGAAGCTTTCAAATGACAATGACCATGAAGTGGCCATAACAGCAATGAAGGCTTTGCACGATATCCTCAAAGGCGAC
>JAABSF010000058.1 GCA_011390535.1 Deltaproteobacteria bacterium
TGTTTTGACATTTGTCTTGGTGATGTTTTCAGCATTATGCACAGTTCGTGCTGAACAGAGTAGTGTGTCCGGCAAAGAGCCGGTGGAGGAAAAGGAGCGCAAAAGAGAACCTGAAAACTCTGCAGAAGGAAGTCGGAATACAGACCCTCAGGTAGAAGAAAAAGCTGATGATGAAGGTGACCGTGGATCCTTAGGTGATAGTAATCCATCAGATGAGAAGGCTGATCAACCTGATACTGAAAGGGATGCAATCAAAGAGGCGCATAAAGACAAAGAGCATGCCAAGAGTTCGGAGAAGGTGGAGAGTGACAAGGGTGAAGTGGATGGAGATGGTGAAGATAGTGGAGAAACCGAGATAGATCCTCCCCGGAAGCGCTCAAAGCGAAAAAAGTTTTTGAAGCGACCGCCTGGGCCGATAGGTGTTTTAGAGAGGCTATGGGTTTTGGATGTCGGTTTTGGTTTGGCTGTCCCATTCAAGAAAGACAAGGGCCAACCAGGGATGGGTATTCATATTCGTCTAGGGGCGGGACGCAGGTTGGTGCAGTCCGGGAATTTCTCATTATGGGCTGGTTTCGGCGTTCTTTTTCACAGTGTCACCGGAGAAGACTCGGTGGTAATGAACCCCGAAGACGCTCCCGAGAGTCAGATAGTATGTGAAGACAGTAAAGGGGTGTCTCTTTGGACTCTTCAGGCCAAGCTATGGGCGGACTGGGCGTGGTGGCGGTTCAGGTTTCGACTGGGAGCTTTTTCCGGAGGAGCCTATGGAGACTATACACAGCTGGTTCGTTTTGTAGACGCTTCCGGGACTGAGCCTGTGAGTTGCATGAATGAAGAGCACACAAGGTGGATGGGGGCTGCTGGGGGGTGGACACGGTTGGGGTGGGCTTTCAGTAAAAAGGCTGAAGCCGGGCTGCTGTTGGGGTCCACCTTTTTGTTTGGTACAACAAGGTTTCATTTCAGAGACACAGATGGGGAGCCTCGCACATTAGAGGTCTTTTCCCACATGTTTGAGGCCGGGTTGTATTTCTCCCACCGCTTCTAAATACAAAACCATCTACTGACCTACCGTCATTGACGTCTGCGATGCTCCATCTATTTTTTTCTTCTGCGAGCTGCTATCTCCGGGGCTTCTTTCAACGTTGTACCCAGAATACGTGAGGCGAGGCGCATCTGCTCAGGGATGCTCCTGTTTGGATCAATTGGAGGCCGGCCTAGGTCAGGAAACCCTTGTTCGTCATATTCGAGATTTTCCCAGTTGTGGAACAATCGCCCCCAGTCGCTGTTGAGGGCTTCCAGGATCCTCGGGCGACCCTTAATGGAATACCAGTACATGTCATGGTACAAGACGCTGGCTATGTACGACCAGGGAGCCAGCCAGGTTCGAAGTGACCACTCTAAAGGTTTTTTCAGAAACCCCCAGTAAATGAGATGCTGCATTTTAGCGGCGAAGGTGATCTCTTCCAGCGGATTTTGGAAATCCCACTTGTACTGAAGCAACTCGGGATCTCCAACGATTTCAATTTCTTCGACCTTGCCACAGCCAAGACCCATGTCATGAGCGATCCGGATGTAGGGGATCTTCATGGGGTCGAAACCCATAAGTTTTGCAGCCGTTGCGTCTATGGCTACCTGGTCGGATGATGCTAAGATAACGTTTTTTACATGAGGATTCATGCAGCGTGGACCCGGGCCGTCGCCGGCAAAAGTACCGTCCATCACCGCAAAGACTCCGGAATGGATCTTCTTTTGAATCATCAATAAATCCACTAAGGTCTCATGAATTCTGGCGTGAGTCCAATGGCGGTGTTCGTTCAGAAGTCCGCCGAAGGCGTTTTTCATTGCACCCGTGGTGGTTGTAAACACGTGTGTTTTTACTGTTGGTAGGTGAATGATGTTTTCGCCTATAAAACGTTTTGGGATCATGAAGCCTTTTGGGTAAACCTCGTTGAGCGCCAAAAAGCTATCTGTGAGGTCTCCAACAGCATCTCGAATATGGATCCACTCTTCGCCTTCATAAAGATGAATATTTCGTAACCCATGACGGTTCAGTACCGGCAGATGTTTGTTTTCTCGTTCTCCTAACCGCGAGTCAATGACCACGGTCCGGTTGTGACACCCGTGGATCAGTTCAGAAGCATAGCCATCACGGAGCATGGCCCTTATGACCCCGTCTAATTGCCAGGGGGTGGTTGAAGCCGCCGGATAAAAAAAGTGCCAGGAGATGTTGATCTTCAGCGCTGTGTCGATTGCCTTGTTTAGAACTTCAGAATAATCAGCAAGATTCATCAAACGATGATAATCAGCAAAGACGGTCCGGGGAGTTGTTTTGATAAGTGCGACCTTTGATGTCATGGCGTGTTCCTTAACCTATTTAAGTGTCTAAGTGGCTACGTTTTTAAGAGGTTACGTCGTTTTTCGTTTGTTTAGCAAATACACGGGGCAGATAATAGAACAGAAAGTCAGAGGAGGGAAGCCCTGGAATAATCTTGTGCGAGGTTTTCCAAAGTTGGACATAATGTAAACATAGGCCGGGCAAAAAGTTGCAGCAGGACGGATTGGATAGCCCTACTTCAAAGAACCGCTCCCATAATCTTTCTTCTATCAAAGAAGGGGGGACCGGGATGAGTTGAATTGGATCTTTTCTTCTGATTGGTGTTAATATCGAGGTAAGGTTTTATTATAGCGCGTTGTTAAGAAAGTTTTGTTATAATAAGATGACTATATGTGCCGATTAAGAACTAATAGTGTTTTAGAGTCGTTGTTTGATGTGAGACGTGTAGATGGTGCAGGGTTTATGGATCGCATTTTTTTCGGGCGACTGGACAGTAGATGATCTTTTACTATCAAAACGGCGAGATCACTCTGTAAGGAGGCGGATTCAATGAGATATACTATCCCATGGAGAAAGACAGACCAGAGCGTAATTTCGAGTTTTCCGTTAATGATGGTTTTATTGCTCATCTTATCGGGGATTGGTTCCTGCGGGAGGACCGGGTTTTTTGAGGAGAGTGCCGTCTGTGGGGACGGGATCATTCAAGCTGGAGAAGAGTGTGATGGTCTGGATTTTGGAGGAGAGACATGTGAGAGTCTCGGTTATGAGGGCGGAGTTCTCTTGTGTCTTTCTGATTGCCGTTTCGATACTAGTTGGTGCGAGGGAGAAGGGCCTTCATGTGGAAATGGGGTCATCGACGCAGGAGAGGATTGCGACGGTACGAATCTTGGTGGCCGGACATGTGGAAGCCTTGGATACGAGCGCGGGAGATTGGCATGTGGAGACAACTGTCGTTTTGACGTCTCAGACTGCGAAGGCATTGGGCCTGTCTGTGGGAATGGGGTCATTGAGTACGGAGAGGCGTGTGATGGTGCGGATCTTGATGGGCATAGCTGCGAGAGTTTGGGTTACGAAAGCGGAGAGTTGTTATGTGGATCCGATTGTCTTTTTGATGTTTCCGATTGCGAGGGAGGGAGTTCCAGCTGTGGAAACAGCGTAAAGGAAGATGACGAAGAGTGTGATGGATGGGATCTTGGAGGTGAGACTTGTGAAAGCCTGGGGTTTGATGGGGGAGTTTTATATTGCAGTGCACTTTGTGAGTTGGAAACTTCCGGGTGTTTCAAGGAAGATTGTGGGAACGGGGTGATTGATCCAGGCGAAGATTGTGACGGAGATGAGTTGGGGGGGGCTTCATGTGAGGCGCTGGGCTATGAGGGTGGTGTCCTGGGTTGTACGGACTTCTGTAATTATGATGTTAATGGATGCTATAGTTTTGAGTGCGGGAATGGAGTTTTGGAGCCGGGCGAAGAGTGTGATGGATGGGATCTTGGAGGTGAGACTTGTGAAAGCCTGGGGTTTGATGGGGGGTTTCTATATTGCAGTGAACTCTGCGAGTTGGAAACATCCGGGTGCTTCAAGGAAGATTGTGGAAACGGAGTGATTGATCCTGGCGAGGAGTGCGATGGGAGCGATTTAGGCGGAGAGAGTTGTGAATCGCAAGGTTTCGACGGTGGTGTTTTGGGATGCACTGATTGGTGTACTTTTGATTACATTACTTGTTTCAAGGAAGACTGCGGGAACGGGGTGATTGATCCTGGAGAAGATTGTGACAGTGACAATCTAGGAGGGGCGAGTTGTGAATCACTCGGTTATGACTGGGGGGAGTTGAGCTGCACGAATACCTGCAGCTTTGATGAGAGT
>JAABSF010000059.1 GCA_011390535.1 Deltaproteobacteria bacterium
TGAGAGTGAGTGTCATGAGTTTTTGTGTGGAAACGGTGTTTTGGATCCTGGAGAGGAGTGTGACGGAGGGAATTTGGGGGGACAAACTTGCGAGAGTCTTGGTTATGATGGAGGTAACTTGGTTTGTACACCGAATTGCACTTTGAATGCATCCGATTGTAGAAATTACCAATGTGGGGACGGTGTTTTGGATCCCGGAGAGGACTGTGACGATGGGAATAATTCAAATTTCGATGGGTGTTTGAATGATTGCACCGTGGCTCAGTGTGGTGACGGTTATCTCTGGTGGGGCGTTGAAGCTTGCGATGACGGGAACAATATCGACTGTGATGGTTGTAAAAGTGATTGCAGTCGTCCGGATGGCATTTGTGGAGATGGAATCCGAGAGTGTGGTGAGGAGTGTGATGGTAGCGATCTCGGCGGGTTTACTTGTGAGTTTCTTGGTTATGACGGCGGGGTGTTGGGGTGTAACAGCGGGTGCGGTCTCGACGTGAGTGATTGCTACAGTTACGAGTGCGGCAACGGGGTGCTTGACCCGGGAGAGGAGTGTGACGGCGGAGATTTAGGGGGCGCCACCTGTGTGTCACTAGGATATGACGCGGGCATATTGAACTGCACGGATGGGTGCACTTACGATGTGAGCGGATGTGTCAGCTTTCAGTGCGGCAACGGGGCTTTGGATCCTGGAGAACAGTGTGACGGTGGGGATTTGGGGGGACAGAGCTGCGAGTCGCTGGGATATGACGGTGGTACATTGGCCTGCTCAGGGGATTGCACCTTTGACACAAGCGGGTGCTACAGTTTTGACTGTGGCAATGGGGCTTTGGATCCGGGCGAGGAGTGTGACGGTGGAGACTTAGGAGGACAGACCTGTGAAAGCCTTGGGTATGACGGTGGAAACCTGGCATGTTATCCGGACTGTACTCTGGATACAGGAGACTGTTTCTACGATTCCCCTCTGTGTGTTCCAGACTGGACCCTTAGTTGTAATGGATCCGACTGGTGGTCCACAGAGAATTGGGGTGCAACCCAGGTAGTCGACTCTTATTCTTGTGTAGGCTGGGATGAGAGCGGCCCTGAGTATGCTTACACCTTCCAACCTCAAGAGAGCAGTGAAGTCACTGTACAGCTATCGGAGATGAGCCAGAACTTGGATGTCTTTGTGTTGGATGGAACGGATGGGTGCGATCCCCAAAACTGTATAGCGCATGGTAATAACAGAGCGGTATTCCAGGCTGAGGCGGGACGCACTTATTACGTTGTTGTGGACGGCAGGAACGGCGCTTCGGGCAGTTACAGAATTAATCTTTATTGTGCATCGTGTGGAAATGGAACAGTGGAATATGGTGAAGAGTGTGATGAAGGACCGGCCAACGAAGACAGGTTTGGTCTCGAGGTCCAGCAGGATGGTGGGCTCTTTATGCCCATTCAACCCATTCAGAGATGGACAAACGCGGTGAACTTTTATGCTTTCGTCTCCGCCAGCGCTCACACTGGTTATGAAGCGGTTGGGCGTTCGCTCGCCTTTTTGTATAGGGATTACAACACCGGAGTGATGAGCTTGTTCTTGATACACGGGATAGACAAGACCACCACAGGAGAGATTCAGCCTACTGCAGAGGTTGAGTTTGAAGTATTTGGTTTGCCCGAAGGCACAAACCTTGGCATGTCGGATGACCCGGGTGAGTTCTATAAAGATTCATCTACTTCTTTTTATGGTGATTGGTGGTTCAAGGACAACACCGATGGCGGAATAATAGAAGGGATATCCTATCCTGATGGTTGGGAGATAGTTGTAAGGCCGACCTGGAATTACGGGCTCTGGGAGTGGGTGTGGGTGGATGAGGACAGCCATATACACCAACTTGATATGAACAAGGACTTGCACATAAGAGCCTATTTAGAGCCTGTATCATGTCGCGCCGATTGCACTCTGCCGGTATGCGGTGACGGCATTTTGGATCCCGGCGAGGTCTGTGACGATGGGAATAACGTTGATGGGGACGGGTGTGCTTCTGATTGTATGTCCATGCCGTGATTTGCCCCTGCCGGTTGTTCCCGTTTTACGGAAAGGATATATAGTAACCAATCTTTCGGAATAGGGGTGAGTTTTTCAATATGAACGCTGATCCGAAGAATATTTGGGGTCGAATTATACTTCATGCCGACATGGATGCTTTTTTTGCGTCGGTGGAACAGCTCGATAACCCTGATTTAAAGGGTCGCCCAGTTGTTGTCGGAGGCACTGGGAAGAGGGGAGTGGTCTCGGCAGCGAGCTATGAAGCCCGTGAGTATTCCATAAAGAGCGCCATGCCGGTTATGGAGGCGCGTAGACTTTGTCCTGAGGCTGTTTTTGTGTCGCCCCGCTTTGCCCGATACAAAGATGTTTCAACAGAAATAATGTCGGCCTTCAAGGATTTTTCCCCTCTTGTAGAGCCACTGAGTCTAGACGAAGCTTTCCTGGATATGACCGGAGCGGCTGGTTTGTTTGGTGGACCCCGTGAGATGGCGATGAGGGTAAAAAGAAGTGTGCGCGATACAACCGGTGGGTTGACGATTTCCATAGGTTGCGCCGATACCAAGTTTGTTGCCAAGGTGGCTTCAGATGAAAACAAACCGGATGGTATCACCGTTGTTCCCCCAGACGAGGTGGAAAGCTTTTTGCGGCCTCTCCCTGTTTCTCGTCTTTGGGGAGCAGGCCCCAAGACTGTAGCGATCCTTCGGGAGATGGGGCTTGAAAGAGTGGGTGATGTTGCAGACTGCAAACCTGAGGTATTAGAGTCGACCTTAGGCGCCTTGGGGCTTCATCTTCACAGGTTGGCTCGGGGCATTGACCCTAGGCCCGTGGAACCCTGTAAAGAACGAAAGAGCGTCGGTGCTGAGTACACTTTGGAGAGAGACATAAAGGGAGCAGCTGCTATCCGACCACATTTAAGACGTGCCGCAGATGAGGTGACTCGGCGATTGAGAGCCAAAGGGCTCGTGGGAGCAGGAGTGCGGGTAAAATTGAAGACTGCCAGGTTCAGGCTCTACACTAGACAGACCGCGCTTATGGAGCCGACAAATTCCTCTGATGAAATCTTTATGGCCGGGGATGGGTTGTTGGATGAGTTTAACTTAAAGAGCCCCATGAGGCTGGTTGGGTTGGCTGTGTTCGATTTATCCGGCATAGGAGGCATGGTTCAGCAAGAGCTTTTCTCGCCTAAAAAGAAGTTTGAAAAGCGTAAGCTGGATCAAACCATGGATAGTTTAAGGGAAAAATTCGGAGAAAATGTAATCATCAGGGGCGGAGACCTAAAGAGTAAAAACAACATCGAGTGAACTATGGGTTGGTCTGACTGAACCGTCTGCGATAAGGCTACATTCGGTCAATGTTTCCGAAACGGGCGTTAACCTCAATCCAGGGAAATATGTGTCTGTCTTTTGGGAAATGATAGACCATCTGTTGGAGATCTCTTTTTGTAGTCACAAAATCTGTTGTATAAAGGAGCGGGGACCAGTGATGGGTTCTTTGAACCATGCATCCAATGTCACAGCGTTCCAGAATCTCAGCCATGGGGGATCGCACCCAGACGGGGTAGCCAACGGCTTCCCATGTAGTCACCTGTGTGTCATGATCGGTGCTCTGAACCTGTTTTGTTAGTATATTGCTCAGATACTCTAACGACTCAGGGAGAAAACGTTGTTCTACGATACCTCTCATTGTAGTGGTGGGCACATCGCTCCGAAACTGTCCGTCACGTGCAAGGGGACGTACACCTTGGTGCGAGAGAGAGTGAATGCCCCCTAGAGAGTGGATGAACAATCTGGAGTCCAGGAGGAGGCGTATGTTTCTGAGCGCTGATTCCACAGCTTTTCTAGAGAGAACGGCTTGATAGTATTTCAGAAATTTGTCTCCATCGATCATGGCGCGTAAAAACTTCATGTCACCGCAGGTGCCGTGTGCTGAACCGTTGAGAGCAGAGAAGAGGAGGTTGCGGCATCTTAAAGACTCAACAAGTTTCTGTTGAGCGGGCGTTCCTCCCATGAAGCGGGATTCAGCTTGCAGGCCATTGGCGCAGCCTTGGCTGTAACCGATATATCCCCATGGAGCTTCCGGTTCTCTGTTTGCTCCGGTGAGCGCATCTTCCACACGGGCGGCGTTGAATTCGAGAGAACGCGCTGTTCGGGTGTCTGCTCGGATCACCCTTACTCCTCTCTTGTCGAAAAGGCGTTGATAAGCATCTTTAAGCTCAACACCTTTTGCTCCTTCTGTAATTACTCCCATGCAGCTTATAATAGTAAAATTATAACGACCTTCAGGGGGATCAATCAATAAGCGGACCAACGGGTCTTCTTTGAGCTGTTTTCGATCCTTTTCAAAATGGTAAAGAGCATCAATTACCCTGTCCAAGAGAGTCTGTTCATCTAAAACTGAACCATCCAATAATTGTTTATCAACCATTTTGTCCAGCCAGCGCGGGACTTCATCTACTTTTTCCTGGAAATTTCGCACTACCGACAGAACCATCAAGGCTTCGTAGTTTCTTTTCCAAAAATTTTTGAACCAAGGTAACTGGAAAGCACTACGGTCTTGTTTGATAAATGCAGAACACTTTGCAAAGGCGTTCTCATAAGCCTGCTTTGCCGTTTTCATGTTTCTGCGTGTTTTGCCGCTGAAGTTGCATTTTAGACCGATTCTATCAGCTTCCTCGATTGCCCGGCGTGCTTCATGCTCAAGGCTGTTTTCATTCTCTGTCTCTACTGCAGGCTGCGGGATTGTGTGACGGTGGGTTTGGAGGTGTTCTTTTAATGCTGAATAAGCTTCTGATTTCTGGATTATTCTGGATGCAGTTTTAGATACGGCTTCATAGTGGCTCTCACGTGCCCATCGTCCTCCAGCCAGATAATCTAAAAGTCGCGGCACAGAAATCTCCAGCCGCTCCTCTAGGAAAGTTTCCATGTCCAGATGCTCTATCAGGTTGCTTTGATCCCACTGCAACAGGGCATATAGGATGTTTGTCAGGGTGCGTGGGCACCTCGCCGACATTTCAACCAGAACTTCTCCTAAAAAAGTCTTTGGTTGTCTGCGGATATAATCAATGAGTAAACGCCCATTGATTTGTGGGGTACGCCCTTGCCAGTATGATGCAAGTCCCGACTGAAGCAAAACAGCAGTCTCTTCGGGACCCAGAAGCCCGAGCCCCAGCACATAGCCTTCTTTGTCAAACTCTTCGGGAGCTTTTCTTTCAGCGTCATGTCCCTGACCCTCTGCCTGTCTAATTCTTGTGGCATCTCCGATAAAAAAGGATATTGCCCATGCCTGAGGCGCAAAAGCTATGCCGCCGTATGCTTCAGAAATCAGGCGGGTTCTTTTTTTTAGTTCTCTGATTGTCTGTAAGATGCGTCTATGTGGAGGGTGCCAATCGGATCTTTCATCCAATAGGTAGCTCACTTGTTCAAGAGAAAGGTAAGGTGCCACACGAGTGACCTTTTCTGAAAACGCAAGAGACAAGGGGCGGGTGGCCTGAGTAACCTCATATATCTCTTTGGCGGTTGGGATGTCTTTGAAAAGAGCGGTATACTGAGGAACTTCAGATAATGGCGCCTCTCTTCCGGGTGTCATGGGGGCCAGGGGCTCGGTAGGTGCCAGGACTCTGCCAAGTATTCTTAAGCTGCGATCTACTTCAAACTCGTAGTCATGTTCAGGTATATAATGACTTAAGATTCTTTTGATCCGAGGTATGTCCAGCCCTTTACCTTCAACGACCTGAAGTATAATTTCATGAAGCTTCGCCCGCAGAAGATCAAAGTCTTTGTTTTTTTTACTCTTAGAGTCTTTTTTGCGAAAACCGTTACTCTGTAAACTGGTCTTGTTTTTAAACGAGGCCGTTTGGGCCAGCTCAAGGATGCTCTTTGCCATCACTCCGGCCATTCGATCCGCTGGGATGAAATCTTTTACTTCACTGATTCCTTCTTGATCCAGAAAATCCCTTATCCGCCGGACAAATCTTCTCGCCCCTCTCAAAAACAGCTGAGTTTCATTGGAAAATAACCCAACGGTTTCCAAAACTCTTTCCATAGCGTCGTCGTCATCCAGGATCTG
>JAABSF010000060.1 GCA_011390535.1 Deltaproteobacteria bacterium
AAGGGGAAGAGTGCGACGGCGATGAGTTCGGAGGGGAGACATGTGAGAGTCTGGGATACTACGGTGGGACATTGAGCTGCACAGGTTCTTGCGACTATGATCTCACAGACTGCGAGGCTGCGGGGATGTGTGGAGATGGGGTCATCCAAAGTTCCGAGGGAGAAGAGTGCGACGGCGAGGAGCTTGGGGGTGAGACATGTGAAAGTCGGGGTTTTGGCGGTGGAACCCTCGGTTGCAACGCTGACTGTACATTTGATGAATCCAACTGTACGGGCTAAGTCATTTAGTGGATGCTCTAAATGTAGCCTATGGAAAAAGAGGTTTTTTATCCTCACATTAGAGACGGATGTAGTTACTAATTGAGTAGATTGAAAATTGTTAAGAAGCATTGTATCTTAAGTTAAAGATGATGATCTGTTAAAGGAGCGCGGAATGAAAAAAGAGAAATTAATGAATGGGCTGTTATTGGTGGTTTTGTCGGTGGCGATAACGGCGGTTTTTGGTTGTGATGCGGTTAGCACCCAAAATGTGAAGTGGGACGCCGGACAAAACAATAACTACAATTACAACTACAATTACAATACAAACAATAACAACACGGACATACCCGACGCTTCCATGGCTAATGTCGTAGTGTTTAAAGGGGTTACCTGGTCACCGGGTGCTGACGGTGATTCAACCTTGGAAGAGAACAGGTTTCCGATCCCCGGGGCTTTGGTTGCAGCCTATAACAGCCCGCCGGAAGAGCTGCCACAAGAGATGTATTGCAACGAATGTGTTGATATCTCGACTACAATTCCGCATGTGATCTCCGATCCGGTTGACGGTAGCTTTGAGCTGAGCCTGTTGGCCGACACTTCATATTATCTTGTGGTCCAAAAAGGGGAGTTCAGGCGGGTGAGGCAGATTCACATTCCTGACGACACCGGTGGAGAGTATACCTTGGAATCAGAGGCACCGGGGGTGCCCCGGCCCGAAGAGACAACACTGCCTACTTCCACCAATCCTGAATTGGGAGACAATATCCCCAAGATCGCCATAATTCATGGGACTTTTGAAGATCAGAGCATAATGTTCGAAGCGCTTGGTTTTAACTACGACGGTGATTTTGACGTGTATGAGGGGAGCAGCGAAGTAGGCTCACTGGTGGGTTCCTACGATAACCTGGCGCAATATAATCTGATTATCGCCCCCTGCGGAGAGAGTTGGGTGGGCGGGCCCAACGACGTAGAAAACATCAAAGAGTATGTAAGAAACGGTGGGAAGCTATATATAGATGATTTTGCATATGATTTTGCCGAGCAGGTCTGGCCCGAATTTTTGACGTTTTATGTCAGGGATAGTTATGGCGGTAGTGGGGGAGAATGTGGCGGAGGAGACACCCCTACAACTCCCAATGATTGTAACGACTGGAGCGGTTCCTGGGATTTCACGGGCACGCCGGGTGATGATGATTTCGCAGACTGGATAGCTCTGCCTGGTGTAAACGGAAGCAATCCTATAGAGCTCCAAGCTGCATGGGACAGCATTGTTGAGATTAACCCGGGTGAGGTGGGCATTGATGAAGAATACGGCACAGGGCCGAACGGTGAGTTATATTTACCGCCCAGAGTGTGGATGTATGGTGATGATACGCCGGCAGGCTCGGATAAACCTACAACTGTTTCATGGCCTTTTTACTGTGGTAAGGTTCTCTATACCGTATATCATACCCACAGCGGAACCAGCACACCTTATAAGCTTTTGCTTCAGGAGAAGATCATGATGTATCTCATCATGGAGGTGCAGGCTTGCTCGGAAGCCCCTATTGTGGATTGAGTTGAAATTAACCCCGGAACCAATTCCCCCGTTCCCTTTATTTTTTAACTGCCCCCGCTTTAAGACGACACCGAACAGACAGTATTGAGATGCTATCAAAATAGTGTACAGGGATCAATATTGTTTTATACAAAATATAAAAACACGGTTTTAAGGGGTTTTGAGAGGGGTTCTCGCTTTTCAGGGTTCGCGGGTTTTGATGCAGTTTCTATTATCGGCGGTCAAAGCGGCACTTTATAGTGTATAAATCTGGCGCATGTTCATGCGACGGTAACGGTCGAACTTGAGGTGCATGTGAGCGAGGCGACCGGCCGTTTGGAGAGGCGATTTGCCTGTCGAGATGTCTTGATCGATGATCTTTTTTGCCAGGTGCCGCGCCTCGCTTGGGTGATGCAAGAATGCTTGGGTGAAGAAAACATAATCATCTATTCCGAAAAGCCTCGCTTGGAATACATCACCTTCTTCCACCCCGAGCATGGCTCCTTCCGGTCTCACACGCCACTGGCCGCCGAAGAGTAAATCAGAGAGATAAACCTCCCAAGGGTGTTTTTCGAGTAACTCGAAAATGGACCAGTGGGAAGCATCCAAAGCTTTTGCGATTTGCAGATCTTCAGGGGAAAAAACGAAACCGCTCTCTCTCACAAATAACTCCCATGGATGTTTGTCTGGTTCTCCAGGCAACGTCCATACGAACAGCAGAAATTCCAAATAGACCGCCATACGACGCTCAAAGGTTGAGTCATCTTCATTTGTTCGACCGGTGAGCTCAAAAAACCACTCTTTTGCGGTCTCCGCCAGATGAAGTCGAGGTTCATCCGCCATCCACGTGCCTGCGCTCTCCATGAGCTCTTGAGCTCGTTGTTGCAAGTCGGAAACACAAACCGGGCTCGAGTCTTTATCGGAAACTGCTTCTGTAATTGGGGCGGAAGAGCTTCGTTCGGTGGATATGGGTTTGCTTGAAATCGAGGCCGAAGAAACTTCTTTTGTGTCTGTGTCGAAAGAGCGAGTCATCTTTTTTGTGTAAAAGCCTTTTCTTCAGGGGCTGACGTTGCCGTGGCTGTTGGTGAGCGGCGGAGAGAAGCACTTAGCTTCCTCAAACTGAGTGCACCAGAGAGCCGTTATAAACCGTGGCGGTGACGCGTCCCTGCACTTCTTTTCCCAGGAGAGGGGTGTTCGACGATTTTGACCGCAGGGTGGTCTCATCCACGGTCCATTTTGCGTTCTTGTCGATGACCACCACATCTGCCGGAGCGCCCACGGCCAAAGTCCCTCCATCAATAGACAAAACCTTTGCAGGTGCAGTGGTTAAAGCCTCTACGAGTCGTTTAAGTTCGATGATACCCTCTTCAACAAGCGCCAGTCCCATTGGGACAATGGTCTCGAGACCGATAATACCGAAAGAGGCGTAATCGTACTCCAGCGCCTTTTCTATTGATGTGTGTGGTGCGTGGTCTGTAACAAGAGCGTCGATGGTTCCATCCTTGAGACCATCCCGGAGCGCAGCACGATCAGCTTTAGTCCTGAAAGGAGGATTCACTTTTGTGTTTGTGTCATAGTCCATGCAGACTGCGTCAGTGTATGTGAGATGATTGATTGTTACCTCGGCTGTAACCGGCAAACCTTGTGACTTTGCACGGCGGATCAGCTCCACCGACTCAGCGCATGAGATGTGCGCCGCGTGGTAACGTGCTCCTGTGAGACGAACCAACTCCAAGTCTCTGTACAGCATTGATGTCTCGGCGACCGAAGGTTGTGAGGCTAATCCGGCCCGCGTAGAGAGAACGCCTTCATGCATAGGAGCATCACGGCTGATCTTTTTGTCTTCACAATGTTGGATGGCCGGGACTCCGAATGTTTTGGCATATTCCAACACCCGTCTCATCAGCCCGCTATTGGATACACAGTCGCCATCATCGGAAAAGGCGACACAACCGGATTCCACCATCTCGCCCATCTCGGCCAGTGATTCTCCTTTTCTTTCTTTTGTCATCGCTCCGATGGGGAGAACCCGACAAAGACCGGATTCCTTGGCTTTTTCAAGGATTAGACGTGTAACCGCCCGACAGTCATTTGCCGGGTTGGTGTTTGGCATACAACAGATAGTTGTAAAACCACCTGCTGAGGCAGCTGCGCTCCCGGATGCGATATCTTCTTTGTACTCTTCACCCGGTTCACGCAAATGTGTATGCATATCGATTAACCCTGGTAAAACCAGTTTGCCTTCACCGTCAATGACTCGTATATCGGATGTTTGTGTTGGAAGTTTCGCTTCTTTTCCACACTCTTTTATTTTTCCGTTGGATATTAAGACATGGCCTTTTTCATCCATATTCCGACTTGGGTCTATTATGCGGCCGTTTTTTATTAAAATATCCATGTGCTCCTCCGGGGAGTCTGTCAGCGACTCGAATCCTGTCTGTGGATGCTGCCTTTTATCGTTTTGCAATTCTATTTTTTTTTACCTGCTACTCAATAATGCCTAGACAAAAAGCTCAAATATTGCGGCTCATTTTTGATTAGCTATATCATCCGGCGACCCACCGGCCATGAGATAAAGGACCGCCATTCGTATCGCAACTCCGTTGGCCACCTGTTCCAGAATAACAGAGCGTTTCCCGTCCGCTACATCTGGAGTGATCTCCACACCTCGGTTGATGGGGCCCGGATGCATTACCAACCCTTCAGGATGAATTAACTCGATGCGTTCACGGTTCAGGCCGTATTTACGCGCATATTCCCGGGTATTCGCAAACAAACTGTCTCCTCCCAGACGCTCTTGTTGGATGCGAAGCGCCATGACGACATCGACTCCCTCTATCGCTGCTTCGACATCGGTGAACACCTTTGCTCCGAGCTCGTCAAGGCCGGGTTGAAGCATTGTAGCAGGCCCGGCTACCCTCACCTCCGAGCCGAGTTTGCTTAAGGCCATAATGTTGGAATGCGCCACTCGGCTATGGGCGATATCGCCCACAATCGCTACTTTCAAGCCTTCGAAATCGCTTTTGTGGTCTTTGATGGTCAGACAATCAAGCAGAGCCTGAGTGGGATGCTCGTGAAACCCATCACCTGCGTTAACTATTGAGGCGTTTACCTCCCTCGCCAGGAAGTGAGGCGACCCTGCCGCTTTGTGTCTGATTACGATTATGTCAGGGTTCATGGCCTCTAGATTGGTTGCGGTGTCCAACAAAGTTTCTCCCTTGACCACTGAAGATGCCGCGACTGAAATGTTTGTTGAATCCGCACTTAGTCGCTTCTGGGCGATCTCGAAGGAGACACGGGTCCGGGTGCTTGGTTCCATAAACAAATTGACCACGGTCCGACCACGCAAGGTGGGAACCTTTTTAATCCTTCTGCGTGATATCTCCTTGAACGAGTCCGCTAGGTTAAGGATGATGTGTAGGTCATCACGGGAGAGAGGTTCGATACCCAGGAGATGACGATGCTTGAATTCCATTGTGTCTCCTCGCCCTGCTCAGCCCTTAGGGTCGGGGCCGGATTAAATGTTATCCGGAGAGAAAGCGTGTTAGTGACTTTCTCCCACGTTATGTACACGTTGCTATTACTTTTCCGACTTCTGCCGTAAAACAACCTCTTCAGATTCATCATGCTCTCGAAGCTGAACTTTTACAGATTGATTCGGTTCTGTTTCCACTGTTTTTCCAACATAGTCGGCCTGGATGGGCAGCTCTCTGCACCCTCTGTCTATAAGTACGGCCAGCTCCACTTTAAGCGGGCGGCCGAAATCCATCAACTCATCCAGGGCGGCACGGATAGTCCTTCCGGTGTACAGCACGTCGTCCACCAAAACTATTTTGTAATTTCGTATAGAGAAATCCAACCGGGTAGGCCCAACCTCGGGATCAGGGAGGCCCTGGAAGACATCGTCTCGATAGAGGGTTATGTCCATGACCCCCACCGGGATCTTTTTCTCCTCTTTTTCCTCTATCAATTTATTTAGCCGGTGTGCCAGGTGGATTCCCCGGGTGCGAATGCCCACCAGGGCGAGACCCTCTGTGCCGTTGTGTCGTTCCAAGATTTCCGAAGCTATTCGTCTCAGTGACCTTGAGATCGCTGCTTCGTCCATTAATTTCTTTGTTTCTGTGAGCATCTGAGCTTTGCCCCCGATGATAAACGGCGCCGGCTTACGTATTCTTTGCGCCGATAGCGGCCGAGTTTTTAATCGGTCAGCTTGCATACCCCCAGCGCCGAAAAGAACCAACTTGCATCTTTTTAGTGACCGATTTTGGGGCTCATCATTGGCGTGTAGTTGGGTTCAAGTCAAGCTCTTTGTTCAGAATTTGTTTTTTTGTAACGCTGAGGACATCAAAAGACCGTGGCCGAAAGAGGAAGCGTGAGCAAATGAGAGCAGGTGAATTTCTTTTTTCGATCAAATAATTTATTCAAAACAGCGACGTCCGGCGGCTTGGGATCTGACCGCAAGAATTGCTCTTTCACATGAAGATCACCACTATTACAGTCAGAGATATATGTTATAGTCGCACAATGAACTCACGAAAAGACTATGCAGAGCCTGAAGTTACTGGAGAGAGTCCTCCCACCCTGGCGATTCTGGTTATAGGGGATGAAATTTTGCGCGGTGATGTGCAGGATACCAATGCACATTATATGGCGAAACGCTTGAATGATGTAGGAGCAGAACTTCGCCGTATAGAGGTGGTAGGAGATGATGTAGATGTTATAGCTGAAGCTGTGATGCGCCTCTCTAATGGGCACGATAAGCTCATCCTTTGCGGCGGCATAGGCCCCACTCATGACGATGTGACGATGGAAGGAGTCGCGCGTGCTTTCAATGTGTCATTGGAGCTCAATGAAGAGCTTATCCAAATAATGGAGGGGTGGGGGAAAGATCCTTTGGACAGAAGTTTTCGTCGAATGGCTGAGATTCCAAATGGTGCTCAACTTGTTCCTGTTGATGTGTATTTGCCGATAGTATTTATGGAAAATGTGATCATTTTGCCTGGTGTCCCCAGGATCTTGAAGAAAAAGTTCGAGAGTGTAATTGAGTTGTTCAGATCCAAGAAGCATCCCAATATCACCCGCACTTTTTTGACTGAACAGACGGAAATGAGTATCGCCGAGAGCCTTAGAACACTGGCATCAGAGCTTGCTCCCACAGTGTCTATTGGTTCTTATCCACAAAGAATCGCTGAAAAAAAATATATTGTGCGAATAACTATTACATCTAGAGATGAGAGAGCATTAGACGATGCTCAGTCAAAGATGCTTGCGACGATAACAGGGCTCAGGAAAGAGTGAACGCACCCTATATAAGGCAGCAACCAATAGCTTTGGGGAAGGTGCGGGAGAATTGTGAAGGAGTTCTGATGATGGTAAGGGCTCTAGTGATGGAGACTTCTAAAAAATCATGGGTTTTAATCAGTAACAGGACCACGGATGCACCTGAACCCAAGGTTCAATGATTTATTGTTTTTGTTCTCCTGTTCTCGTGTAGTAACTCTCAGGTAAGATTGGTCAGGGTGGTGGTATCCTCCACCTCGTATTATCTTGTAATTGTAAGAAGTCATGTTCACCGGATCAGTGCAACCTTGTGCACATGTCGAGTAGATACTCTCGTTGTATTCGTCCAGCGTCCATTCCCACAGATTGCCCGCCATATCTTTTAGCCCAAAGGGCGAATCTCCTGCACCGGAGGATAGATAGCCCACCGGCCAGGTGGCCGGCGGATTGGAGGAATAGCAGTAGTTCCAGTTGCAGTTGTTGCACCCGTATGGTTCAGGGGTGTTTCCCCATGGATACTTCCTTGTGTCAGGGTAAGCTCCTCGGGCGGCTTTTTCCCACTGAGCCTCTGAAGGTAAATCGCCCCCCATCCATTCCTGGCAGTATTCACGGGCCTCGGACCACACTATGCAGTTGATGGGGTGGTTTTCCCTGCCTGCTGGTGATGTTGTCCAGTTGCACAAATCGTTTGTACTTGTCACTTCAGGCGAACCCGTACATACACCGGCGTCTTTGCAGGCTCGATACATGCCTACGCTCACCTCAGTCGACTGAACGCAATAGGAGCTTAGAGTTACGACGTGGCGGGGTTGCTCTTTATTGTTGCATGTTCCGCCCAGCTCACCTTCATTGCAACCACGATAGAAGTCACCTTCCGGAATGTATGACCACCCATCTTGGGGGCACCCGTTGGTGTTGCACACCTCCACACCGACTGCAGAGTCATCGCAATCTTCGGAAAGATCACAACCTGTGCCACGCAAACCGTCTCCATCAGAGTCCACGCAACTTTGGCATCCATCCTCTGTCCAGTTCATCGGATCATCATCACAATAGTCTTCCGGGAGATCGCAATCGGTACCTCGGTAACCGTCTCCATCATTATCATGACAATTGTCACACCCGAATTGGGTCCAATTGTTTGGATCGTTGGGGCAGGCGTCGTCGCTGCACATTCCTTCCATACATTGATAACCTTGTGTTTGAGTGCAGTCCAAGCATGGCTCACCTCCTGAACCGCATGCGGTGTCATTCATGCCCGGCTGACAAATGCCCCAGTGATCACAGCAACCTGTGCAGATGGTGGGGTTGCAACTCGTCCCTGCTTCATGAGATGAGTCCTGCATGGAATCTGCGTCAGAATCAGTATCAGAATCAGCGATCACTGAGCCGTCTTTTCGTTCGCTTTTGTTGAAATCAACGGAACATCCGTTCAAACAATACAGAAACAAAGTGAGGGACGAAAAAGAAAAAAACGCCAAAAAATTTTCTTTGAAAACTAAACTAGAAGTCACAAAATCCTCAACATTTCCATGATGCTTGTTATAGAACTCGCTAAAGGAAATTTCTTCATGTCATGTATAATACTTTAAAGTTTATCTTTTATGGGGCGGTTTGTCGAACCGAAAAACATGACTTATGCGCTGCGCTTATTTGCGCCGGTTTTTTTGGTTGGTGTTTTTGTAGTTATTTAATGGGTGCTCAGGGGTGCTTAACTTGTTAGCGGGCCTTTGGTGTTTTCCGGGTTCTGGCTTTTTTTTCGATGGCAGTGGCTGTTTTCCGATACTCTTTGCTTTTCTTTTTGAGAGCTGCTCTTTTTTCCTGGAGCAGTTTGCGTGCCTTTTTCAGAGTTAGGAGTCGAGAGCCGGGGGTTCCGGACATGAAATCCTTTTGCATTCTTAGCGCGACCTCTTTTCCTGCCAGATCCTGCACCGCTCGAATAGTTGTGTTCCATACGCGCCGAATAGAGACGGCCGCAGGAGTAACGGTTGAACCCGGGTTCACGTTTGATGGGTCGTCGGCCCCACCTGAACCATTGAAGGATTCTTCTTCACCTGTGAGAACTCCATCTCGGCCGCCGCTTGTCTCGAGGTTTCTCGAATCATCGTTGTTTTCAACTACGCCTCTTACCCCGGGCGATTGTTTCACCCGCACCGACACCCTGCGACGACTGTCAGTACCCCAGAGCTGATCTCTGCCTTCTGTTCGCTGGATCGCTTTTCTTAAAGCCATCTGCTTTTCCATACGAGCTATGGAGCGCTCTAGATTTTTAAGGCGGTTTCCAAGCTTGTCAGCTGAATCTTCTAGCAGGTCGGCTTTCCGGCGGATCTCGGTGGGGCCATCATTGGGGCTAAGTCCTGCTGTTGAAAGCTTGCCTGATTTCACCTTTTTTTGCTCAATCATGTTATTGGCTTTTGCCAAACATTTCCGAAGCTTTTTTGCTGTGTCACCTTTATTGGAGCTTTGTTTTTCAAGGGCTTCAAAGATTTTTCGCAGCCTTGCTCTCAAGCGTCCGATTTTTACTCTGTATGATCCTATTCGTTTGTCCAACTCGCTCAGTTTTCCGGAAAGCTCCCTTGCTTCTCCCATTACCGAACGTAATCTGTAATCACGGGCCGGGCCGGCTGGTTGACTTTGCAGCTTGGAGGCGATGATCTTCAATTTGTTCAGCCATTTCAAGAACTTGGCTCTTTCTTTTTGCAAAGACTCGATGGCTTCATTTGCTTCATCTATGTGTCCACAAGTATTTGATATATTTTGGTCCGTTTGGTTCCCGTAAGCTGTCCACTCAGAAAAGAACAAAGCACAAAAAACCGCGGATCCTATTAGAATCGCCGGGAGTATGTTTTTTGCCTTGGAAGCCATGAATCTTTCTTTCTTTTTCTTTTTTCTTAAAACTGTTTTTCGAGGCTAAACTTCCCGATCTTGTTTTACACAAAGAAATTAAGCAAAAATCGCGCCACATTTTGTTGCTGAAGGGGCTTCTTTTTGGTCTGTTTCCTTCAGAAATCTGAGATCTCAGCTGTTTTTTGTATCAAATTATAAACACTCATAGCAAAGAGTTTTTATGGGCGGGGTGCGGTTTTGTGAAGTAGGACTATCCACTCGACCCTGCTGCGACTCTCTGCTCGGCCTGATTCAATGCAAAACAAGTTTAAAAAAGTC